>CAYULR010000233.1:0-4606 GCA_964445685.1 uncultured Algimonas sp. | reverse complement strand
AAGCGGATGTCCTGGCTATCCAGATAGTCGAGCATGTTGGAGAGGTACTCGAGCGACACCTTTAAGTGCGGATCGTTCTTGTGACGGCGCGCGTCGTGGCTCTTCAGCCCGTCCACGCCGATGGCCTTCACCGCGATGCCGAGCTCGATTCTGTCCTGTGTGTCCTGCTGTCCCATGCAAAAACAACAGACTGGGCGAAGGCTCGTTCCGGGATGCGACAACGCGCGCCGACAACCGTTTCAGGCAGAGCTGCGTTGGACCTGCATGGAACACGGAACGAACATGCGGTTCGAACACCGCGTCGGACACGACTTCGCACAGTGGGCGGACAGCCTCGAAGGCCCGCCCCTGCTGTGCGGCCACCATGATGCGGACGGCCTGTCCGCGCTGGCCTGCATGGCGAAGGCATGGGAGCGCAAGTTCGGTATCCGGCCGGACATGCGCATCGTCGGACGGGGCGAGAACGCCTGGACGCCGGAGTTCGCTGACACGCTCACAGATGACCTGCACGGTCTCGTCCTGCTGGACCTCGGAACGGGTCAGGACAGATCCACCGCCGCGCCGCTCTGCGTGATCGACCACCACGTGCCCACGCAGGAGACGGACGACGAACGTCTCGTGCTCAGCGGCTTCGGTGAGGAGATCGTGCCCTCCACCTCGCTTATCGCCTGGTGGGCCGCGAAAGAACTGTTAGGCGACGACGCGGAGGACCTGCTCTGGCTCGCCTATGTTGGTGCGATGGGTGACATGGCGGACAAAGGATTCGAGGTACTCGACCGCGCCAAGAAGGAATTCAAGGTTGGCAAGACGCGCGAGGTGGTCAGCCTCGTCAACGCGCCCCGGCGCAGCGCATCGGGCGACGCTACGCCTGCGCTGGAGTGGCTGCTCGCCGCCGACAGTCCGGTGGACGCCCTTACAGGCGACTATTCACAACGCGACATCTGCGAAGCTGCACGCGAACAGGTCAAGGCCGCCACCGCGCAGGGTCGCCGAGCCCCGCCGCGCTTCGGCAGCGTGTGCGGCTCGGACGTCGCCATCATCCGCGTTGACACGCCCTGTCAGGTCCACCCGCTCATCGCCCAGAGCTGGGCCGGGCGGCTCAAGCCCGCAATCTGCTTTGCGGCGAACGCGGAAGTGGAACCGGGACGGGTGAGCTTTAGCGGAAGGACGCGCGGAGACGCGTCTATTATCGACTTTCTCGCACAGCACGCGCCCGAAGGCGTGGACCGCACACGATACGGCAACGGGCACCAGAAGGCAGCGGGCGGGTCGTTGCCGGTGAAGGAATGGAACGACTGGGTAGAAGGTCTAGGCTTTGGCGATGGCGTGACGGTCCAGTAGTGGAACTACCACCCAGGCCATCGATCCTCTGGTGCCGCACCTCATGCGGACGGGCCGAGGTGCGACGATGGGCGTTTACAAGGTCAGGACTAAATTCCTAGCGCGCTTGGCAGCTGACCGGCAGCCTTCCTACGACGTCGTAGAAGCAGGTGCAGAAGCCACGAAGTCGGCTCGTCCGTCGATGTTCAGCACGCCGATGCTGCCCACCCAGTCCAGAGCTTCCAGCCAGGTGGGGAGCGTCTGCGCGTCTGTCTCGACCCAGCGCGAACCGACCTTGATCCTCTGGATGCCGAGATAGGGTCCGTCCTGCGGAGCGTCGCCCTGAATGGTCCGTTGGAAGCGTCCGCAATAGGTGGACTCGATGAGGATCGTCATGGCTTTGTCCCGCGGTGTCTGCAGTGCCGGTCCCCCGCCTGAGTTGTGGCGGGGCTCTAAAGGTTAACAAGTAACATGAGAGACCCGTTTGCCAACCGCGGGGCTACGCTCCGTATGTGACATTCGAGCGGGTGGAAGACGCGCCAAGCGAACGGGCTCTGCTCTGGAACGACATCCACAGTTGCCGAAAAGCCAGTTCCCGAGCGTACGGCGACGCAACATCGGTTAAGATAAACAGAGTTTAAGGCGGTCAGCGTCCTGCGGGCCTAAGGCCGGTCCAAGCCAGCAATATTCCTTGCAGGTGCCTCCAAGGAGGACCGGTCATGCGCTACACGTTACGGCCCACGAAGAGAGTATCAGAGACACATATCAAGCCGGGTGCCGTGGTTAGCCTCGAAGGCAGCAACCAACTCCTCAGCGTGGAAACGATCGAGACGACGCCGTTCGGCACGGTGGCCCGTTGCGTATGGTTCGACGACCGGGATTGCCTGCGCTTCGAGAGCATCCCCACAGCAAGGCTTGGCCTGTTCGCGCAGCCTTCCGCCGAGCTGGCGACGACTGAAGCGGGGCGCACGTTGCGGCTTCGCAGTCTCGGCCCTGTGATGAGCGTCGTCCGGCCCAGCCATATGCCGGGCCTGGTGCTCTGCGAGTGGGACGGTCCGGAAGGTCAGGTCCGGCGCAGGGCCTTCGACGTCAGGACCCTCAGCGGAAGCTTCCTGTCACGGCCTGAGCGCCCAAACGGTGCTGTCGCCAGCTGACAGAGTAAGGCAAGCTACTTGGCGTCGTTCCGCGTTCCTATGTCTTCTCCCGGTCCGTCAGCGGCTCGATGCCGCAAGCGTCCATGTCGAGATCGATCTCGACAACGGTGCCGCCAATATCGGTTCTGACCCCGACCTTGGCCTGGAGCGGCTCGACGAGCCCCCGCACGATCCGCGCCCCCATGGTCTCGCTCGCATGCGGCCAGTTTGCCGCGTTCTCGAACTTGTCCCCGTCATCGGTCACGGTCAGCTCGATCATGCCGGACTGGATGCGCACCTCGACCTCCACCAGCCCGACATCGGCTTCCGCGAACGCGTGGGTGAATGCATTGTCGAGAAGCTCGCCGAGAACGAGGCCAAGCCGGGCGCAGACCTCCAGGGGCGCACTCAGTCTCGCAATGCGCGTGTTGAGTGTCACGCCGGACCGGTTGTGCGATACCGCACTGAACGAGGCGACGTGCGACAGGTACGCGCCGAGGTCCGCGCGACCTTCATCCAGTCCCAGAGGCGCAACGTCGTGGCTGATGGTCTCGAGGCATGAGAACCGCTTGCCCAAGCGCGAGCGGTCCTTGGACAGCGGAAGGGTGGCGAGTAGGTTGACGTGCGCCATGACCTGGCTCTTGAAGACCGCAATGGCCCGCTCCGCCTCTTTGGCGTCCGCATCCGTGTCACCGACGACCCGCTGCACGCCGACGAAGAAAGCGACCTCGTCCTCGATGTCGCGGACCGGGGTGATGGTCAGCTCGTTGGCGAACGGCGCTCCGTCGGCGCGGTAGTTCTGCAGGACCCGGACGATCTCCCGCCCGTCGCTGATGGCCTGTGCGATCTCCTGCACGGTCGCCGGGTTCGTGTCCTCGCCTTGCAGGAAGCGGCAGTTGCGGCCCAGAGCAAAGGTCTGCGAATAGCCCGTAGTCAACTCGAATGCGCGGTTGACGAACACGAGGGGCTGGTCCTCGGACCGAGCGTCCGCGACCACGATCGACAGGCCGGTGGCATCAAAGTAGTCGCCGACGGCGAAGTCGCGGGGCAAGCCGGAGTTGCCAGCTCCGGAAGTCTTCGTCGTGTCGTCGCTGCGCATGATGTCGTTGCCGCTCATGCGCCGAGGTTAAATGATAACACCAGGCAAGTCATCGGGGGTGCGCGCAGCGCGTACGCGACGTTCCGGCGCGGTTTAGTCTACCCGAAGTGCGCTACGAAGGCGGATTATAATCCATCAATCGCCTTCGCGTATGTTGATCTGCGACCACAACGCGGGTCGCAGATTTTGCAAGGCATCGCATTGCGCCCACACGGAGCCATCGTCATCGAGCCACTGATCGAGTCGACCCATCGCGACCGCTTCAGGCGAAGGGTGCAAGGGGCCTCGCCGAACGACCGGGACTTTGTGGGCGTCCAGGAGACTCGCGTGGACGGAGACTGGGTCGTGACCCGCAAGGTGCGGCTCTACAGCTGGCTGGCCGCGCTGGACTGGATCGGGAGCATCGGCGTGCTGGATGTGTCGGGAAGCTCCGCCGACCTGCCAGACCGATCCCAATGACCCTCTGTCGTGGCAGGTGATCGGATATCCGCTCTCATGTCGCCTTATGGCAAAGGCGTAGGCCTACATTGGGCTCCGGCAGGGCGAGGTGCAGCTGCGTCGCTCGCTCTACGGACCGAGCCGCAAGCAGTGCATCCAGCCCCGTATCGATCTGGAAGGTCTCCAGCACGTTGACCGAGATGCGCACGTCCTCGAGAGCAAGCTGCCAGCAGGGACGACCGTCAATGAGCGCATTGGGATCTTCTCCCCGAAAGGCGAAGTAGCGCCGCCCGATGACTTCGCTCAGGGGCAAGCTGCCTGTCTGCTGGTCCATGATACCGTCTCCTGCCCTACGCGCCGTCCTGCGCCACAAGTCATGTCTGGGTCTCCTCCTGCCCACATGCACGAAGCCGTTTCACAAAGCTCTGGACAAGCCTGTGGACTGCACAGACGGCGACGGTGTGAGGGGCGACAAGGAGCAACGGACAGGTCCGCCCGCCGCGTCCGGAGGAAATGGACGCGGCGAGCGGTAAGCACGCCAAGGAACGGGAAATGCCCCGATCGTGCCAGGGTGTGCGCTAGTCCCCTCCCCCGGCCCGCATCAAGCAGACCGCAC
>CAYULR010000232.1:0-4612 GCA_964445685.1 uncultured Algimonas sp. | reverse complement strand
ATGTCGGATCGCAGCAAGGCCTCGCGCGAGCCGACGACGACGTGACCTTTGTCCGCATCCAGCCGGATGACGTAGAGGGGATCCGTGCCCGTATCGGCGCCGAGGCCGAGGCCGCGCCGCTGCCCGACCGTGTAGTACATGACGCCCCGGTGCTGGCCGAGCACATGGCCGTCCGCATCCACGATGTCGCCGGGCACGGCCCCTTCCGGGCGGACCTTTTCGATCACGTCGGTGTAGCGGCCTTCCGGAACGAAGCAGATATCCTGGCTGTCGGGCTTGGACGCCACGTTCAGGCCCATCTCTTCGGCCAGCTTGCGCGTTTCCGTCTTGTCCATGTGGCCGAGCGGGAAGCGCAGGAAATCCAGCTGTTCGCGCGTGGTGGCGAACAGGAAGTAACTCTGGTCCTTGCCGCCGTCATAGGCGCGGTGGAGCTCGGGTCCGGTCTTGCCCTCGATGCGTTGGATATAATGGCCCGTCGCCATGCAGTCCGCGCCCAGGTCCTTCGCGACCTCCAGCAGGTCGCGGAACTTGACCGTCTGGTTGCAACGTACGCACGGGATCGGCGTCGCGCCCATCAGGTAGGTGTCGGCGAAATCCTCGATGACGGATTCGCGGAAGTTGGATTCGTAGTCGAGCACGTAGTGCGGAAAGCCGACCGTCTCCGCCACGCGGCGCGCATCGTAGATGTCCTGGCCCGCGCAGCAAGACTTGGCCGACTTCACCGCCGCGCCGTGATCGTAGAGCTGCAGCGTCACGCCGACCACGTCATAGCCCTCGCGCGCGAGTAGGGCTGCGCAAACGGAGCTGTCCACGCCGCCGCTCATGGCCACGACGACGCGCGTCTCGGCTTCCGGTTTGGCGAAACCGAGCGAGTTGGTCCGTGTTTTTGTGTCCAGTGCAGCCATGACGCCGCCCATATAGGAAGAGTGGAGGGGCCTGTCGAACACCTGCGGCAGGGGGCGGGACGCTTTATAAAATGCGTAACGGAATCAAACCGCTACCGTAACAATCCACAGGTCGGGCAGTGCCCCGTTAACCTTGCTTGATAGCAATTAAGAAAGGTAAAGAGCTGAAAACATTGCTGTTTTTTGGGGGTGCTTAAGTCCTCTTTAAGGTCCCGCCTCTAACCCCTCTCCTCAACAAACGGGCGCTTGGTGGGCAGCCTGCGAGACGAAGAGGGACATTGCGGCCGATGAGCGAACGCACGAAAACACGAGAACATGTGGTCATCGGCCCCGAAGGGACGCCGCTGACCCTCGCCGACCTGCCCAAGCCCGACACGGTGCGCTGGGTCATCCGCCGCAAGGCCGAAGTCGTCGCCGCCGTGCGCGGTGGCCTGCTGACGCTGGACACGGCGCTGGAGCGTTACGGCCTGTCCTCAGAGGAGTTCATGAGCTGGCAGCGGTCCATCGAGAGCCACGGCATAAGCGCACTGCGCGCCACGCGGATCCAGCAGTACCGCTAGGGAACCCAACCTTCACAGAAGAAGCGCGCGCGTCAGCGCGTCGAGGACCATCCGTCCGTCAGGGGTCGCCGCGAGGCGGCCTTTTTTCATGCGCAGAAGACCGTCTTCGACAAGGGTCGGATCGACATGCAGCGGTTCGCCCCGGATTGCCTCCAGCCGCGCCAGATCGACTCCCTCCTCTATGCGAAGCCCCATCAGCACATGTTCCTCGGCCGCCGCGTCGGCGGGCAGAACCTCGCGCTCCGACAAGGCCGTCCCGGTCGCCTCAACGGCTTCGATGTAGGCGGCGGGGCGGCGGTGGGTTTCCGTCGCCACCCGTCCTTCTTCCGTCCAGAGACGCCCGTGTGCGCCGGGCCCCACGCCGACATAGTCCTGCCCGCGCCAGTAGGCGAGATTGTGCCGGCTTTCATGGCCGCGCCGCGCGAAATTGCTGACCTCGTAGTGGCGGTAGCCTTCGCCCAGCAGGCGCGCCCGGATCGTCTCGAACGCATCCGCGCTCGCCTCCTCGTCCACGGCGCGTTTCTGCCCGCGCGCCTCAGCCCGGGCGAACGCCGTGCCGGGCTCCACCGTCAGCTGGTAGGTCGAGATGTGCGGCACGCCCAGATCCAGCAGCGTATCGAGATCGCGCGGAAGCCTGCCGCGCGCCTCGCCGTCAACGCCGAAGATCAGGTCAACCGAGACGGACCGGAACGCCGCGACGGCCGCTGCGACCGCGTCCCGCGCGCCCGCGCCGTCATGGTCGCGGCCCAGCCTGGCCAGGACCGCATCGTCAAAGCTCTGCACGCCAAGCGACAGGCGCGTCAGACCGCCCGACTGCCACGCCGCGATGCGTTCGGGCGTCACGTCGTTGGGATTGGCTTCGAGCGCGAACTCCGCCTCACCCGCGCTCCACAATTGCTTCACTGCATTCGTCAGGGACGAGAGCTGTCGCGCATCCAGCAGCGACGGGGTCCCACCCCCGAAATGCACCGACCCCACGGCGCGCGGCCCCGTCCAGTCCCGCCAATGTTTCAGGTCCGCCGCCATGGCGGCGGCCAGCGCATCGGCCTCGCCCGCGCGGCGGTCGAGATGGACGTTGAAATCGCAATAGGGGCAGATGCGCGCGCAATAGGGCCAGTGCAGATAGACCGCGAGCGGCGCGTCTGATGCCTCAGCTTTCGGGCGCGCCATAGGGGAACTGGTCGGCCATGAACTTGGCGAAGGCGTCCGCACGGTGGCTCTTGGCGTGCTTCTCTTCGGGATCGATTTCGGCAAAGGTCTGCGTGTCGCCGCGCATTACGAAGATGGGGTCGTAGCCGAAGCCCCGGTCGCCGCGCGGAGGCCAGACGATGTCGCCCTCGCACACGCCTTCATAGACCGTGTCGGAGCCGTCCGGAAACGCGAGGCAGAGCGCGCAGCGGAAGCGGGCGCTGCGGTCCTCGCTGTCGCCCAGCTCGCGCTGCACCCGCTCCATGGCCCGCCCGAAATCCCGGTTGCCGTCCTCGTCCTCCGCCCAGCGCGCCGCGTAGATGCCGGGCTGGTTGTCCAGCGCGCTCACGTCGATGCCGCTATCGTCCGACAGCGCCGGATGGCCCGACGCGGTCGCCGCCGCGACGGCCTTCAGCCGCGCATTGCCGGCGTAGCTGTCTTCGGTTTCGTCCGGTTCCGGCAGGTCCAGCTCGGCGGCGCTGACCGTCTTCAGCCCGAACGGGGCGAGCAGTTCGCGGATCTCGCGCACCTTGCCCTGATTGTGGGAGGCGACGACGACCGTGTCCCCCTTGGCCAGGCGGCGCGGCGTGTCGGTCGGAGAGGTCAAGTCTGTCATGGCGCGCACATAGGGCCGCGCCCGCCCGGACGCAACGGGAGGCAAGGCGGACGCATCGCCGCCTTGCACACAGGGATTTATCGTTTAACAACGCGGAGATGTCCAACCCTCTCACAGCCGACATTCCCGTCTCCAAACCCGTGACCAGCGGGCTGATCCTGCTGCTGCGCGTCGTGCAGGGGCTCATGCTGGTCGGGCTGATCGTGCTGGGCCTCTGTGCGCTGGCCTTCCTGTTCGACACGGGCGCCTATGACTGGCTGATGAACAATAGCGGCGCGGCGGACGCGCTGCCGGGCCGGGGCCGCGTGGCCTTTGCCTGCGCGACCGGGGCAATCACGGCCGCCGCCTGGCTGACCGTCCTGTCCATCCTGATCCGCGTCATCCGCACCGTGCAGCAGGGCGACCCGTTCGTGGAAGCCAACATCGTGCGCCTTCGCGCCATGTGGATGCTGATCGCGGCGACCGAGGCGTTCCGCATCCTCGTCCATTCCTTCGCGGACATCAGCGTCGGCGCGCTGGGCGTGGCCACGGCGGAGACGGGCTTCGACATCCGCATCGGCACCTGGTTCCTCGTCCTCGTCATCGCGGCGCTAAGCGAGGCCTTCCGCCAAGGCGCGGAGATGCGCGCCGAACAGGAACTGACCATCTGATGGCCATCCAGGTGAACCTCGACCGCGTCCTGCTCGACCGCAAGATGAGCCTGACCGAACTCGCAGAGCGCGTCGGGATCACGCTGGCCAACCTGTCGATCCTGAAGACGGGAAAGGCGCGGGCCGTGCGGTTCTCCACCCTCGATGCGCTGTGCCGGGAGCTGGAGTGCCAGCCTGCGGATATACTGGAGTACGTTCCGGAAGAAGAGTGACCTCTCCCCCGGTCAAAGGGCGGCGCGCAGGCGTAGCCAAGAACGAGGGGGTCTCTGAACGCCCTGCGTCGAAAGTGCAGCGAGCGGCAGCGAGAGCTTTCCACGCCAAGACCGTTCAGCCCCTGTCCGACCTTCCGCTAACGCTCCGGTCGTCTTCCTCAATGGGTGAAGGGATCGTGTTGAGTCTTGTTTTGGGCAGGGGGAGACGTGCGGCCCCGGGGATTGCCGGGGCGAGGTCTGGGAAAAGAGAGCCTTCCGCGAGGGAGAGGGACGCTTTGGCTGCCACTCCGGTGGACTGCCTGCGGCTGGAGTGGATGATGGGTTGAAGGAAGTGGCTCGCGTTGCCGCTCCCTCGCTGGAAGGTGTTCGGAGAGGGTTGCAGGCCTCTCGAACGTGTCCGTTGTAGGGCAGGTTTGGGCGGGGCGGATACGATTGTTGAGATTAGCAGCAAGCCGTTGAAACCACACAGCAACCCAACCGC
>CAYULR010000231.1:3218-4623 GCA_964445685.1 uncultured Algimonas sp. | reverse complement strand
TCATCGCGCCGTGCCAGCGCCAAACCTGCAAATGCGGCGACATGGGCCGCGGATCATTCCATTCGGAAGACATTAAAACTCCAGCCTTGCGCGGACGCTCACACGCACCCGCCGATTTGGTGGCTACGGATAAGGAAGCCGGGCGGTTGCGGCAAGGCGGGATAGGCCGCAGTCGCGGACTATGTTTGCGAGTGAGTTGCAGGGGCGCGGGAGCGGAGATACGACCTGAAGTGATCCCGCTCATCCCAGCGAAAGCCAGGATCGATGGTGATAAGGTGGCCTGCAAGCCGATGGAGGAGAACCAGCGCAAGTCGGGTTCGAGCTGCCGCTCGCCGCGCTGGAGTCGCGCGGGTGACCGCAGAACCCCGTGCTCGCTTCGCTGCGCGCGCCGCCCTGCGGCCAGGGGGAGGGGTCGTCCCGGATTTAAGCCGCAATCAGCCGGTCCACCTCGCTCACCAACTGCCGCAGGTGCACCGGCTTGCTCAGCACCGTCTGCTCCGCTGCTTTTGCGTCGCTCATGGCGACCGCCGCGAAGCCCGTGATGAACATCACCTTGATCCCCGGCGAGAGCACTTCGGCCTGTTTGGCCAGCTCGATACCGTCCACGCCGGGCATCATGATGTCGGTGAGGAGGAGGTCGAACGCGCCGTCCGCGAATTTCAGCGCGCGCAGGGCGCGTTCGCCGTCGGAGCAGGCAATGACGTTGTGGCCCGCTTTCTCGAGGGCTTTTTCGAAGAAGCGACGCATGTCGGCATCGTCTTCGGCGTAGAGTATGGTGGCCATGGGTTACGTCCTGTCGTCGTGTCGGTTGCGCCGGACCCGCCTCGACGTGCCCCCTTGCCGCTTCCCTAGCAGCTTTCGTGCCGGGTTTGACAAGCGCCCCTTAAGAAAACCCTGACCCCCGATGTGACGCAGGCGAAAAAGCTGCGTGCGGGCGTGGTTTTGCTGTATGGGTCCGGAATGATCTCACGCCGCCCGAAGCCCAGACCGGACGACGCCGCCCTGAGCGAGGGCGAAGCGCGGAGCCTGGCCGAGCTGGAGCCGGGCCATGCGGTCGCGCTGCCGCAAGGCGGCTGGCGGGCGGGCACGGTCTTCGCCTCGCCCCATTCGGGCGACATCTACCCGCGTGCCTTCCGCGACGCCTCCGTGCTGAGCGCTGCGCAGCTGCGCCGCAACGAGGACATGTTCGTCGACCGGCTGGTCGGCGGCGCAGTCGCGGCCGGAGCCCCGCTGCTGCGCGCGCGCTTCCCGCGCTGCTACGTCGATGTGAACCGCGCCCCGCACGAGCTGCCCCGCGCCTGGAGGGACGGCCGGACGGCCGCGCCGGAAACCGCCCGCGCCCAGGCCGGCATCGGCGTGGTCCCGACCCATATCGGCGAGAACGCGCCCATCTACCGCCGACTGC
>CAYULR010000231.1:0-3208 GCA_964445685.1 uncultured Algimonas sp. | reverse complement strand
GCGCTGCGCGGACTGCTCGACGAGGCGCAGGCCCGATTCGGGCGGGCGCTGCTGGTGGACTGCCACTCCATGCCGGGCTTCGCGCCCATGGGCTCGCGCCGACCCGACATCGTGCTGGGCGACCGGTTCGGGCGCGCCTGCGAGCCGCAGACGCTGCAGATGGCGCGCGGCCTGTTCCAGCAGGCGGGCTTCTCCGTCGCGGTGAACTACCCCTATGCGGGCGGCTTCGTGACGGAGCATTACGGGCGGCCCGAAGACGGGGTCGAGGCCATCCAGGTGGAAATCAACCGCGACCTCTACCTGAACCCCGTCACGCAGAAGCCCAAGCCCGCGTTCAAGCGTGTGTCGGAGCGGTTGACCGGCGTCGTGCAGGCCATCGTCAAGGACCGCGCGCCG
Source organism: uncultured Algimonas sp. (assembly GCA_964445685.1). Lineage (GTDB taxonomy): Bacteria > Pseudomonadota > Alphaproteobacteria > Caulobacterales > Maricaulaceae > Litorimonas. Next base: position 2,812 of record CAYULR010000231.1, on the reverse strand, counting down.
GGCACGCCGGACGCCCTCGCCGCGCAATAAAGCGCGCCCGACTGCACTTTTTCTCCTGAAAAGCGAACAACCCCGGCGGGGTTGGCACGGCGATTGCTCTCCTCACAGGCGAGACCGCAACGAAGAGGACCCCGCCCCATGACCAGCGACATCGACCTTCACGTAGGCAAGCGCCTGCGCCGCCGCCGCCGCCTCCTCGGCCTGACGCAGCAAGCCCTGGCCGAACAGGTCGGCATCCGCTTCCAGCAGATCCAGAAATATGAATGCGGCGCCAACCGCGTCTCGGCCGCGCGCCTGTTCGAACTGTCCGAAGCGCTCTCCGTCCCGGTGCAGTATTTCTACGAAGGCCTGTCCGACCGCGACCCCTACGCGCCCGACGACGCGGCCAACATCGCTTCCGACGTCCTGTCGAAAAAGGAAACCATGGACTTGGTGCGGGCCTACTACGCGATGGGCGAAGGGCCGCGGAAACATTTGCTGGACCTGGCGAAATCGCTGGAGACGGCGACAAAACCGGCACTGAGGTTGGTTGCGCCGTAGCCTCGAAACTGGCCCCACAGGTTTGCGTCCCCGCAAGGGGTCTAAGAACGACGAAGTCGTTCGTCGCAAACCTCCGCGAAGCGGCGCGTCCCCAAAGGACGCGAGGGGGAACTCTCCTCGCAAGCAGATAAGGTCGACGCTGGCGCGTCGGCTTTTCTGTTGGAGCACTCTCTAATCCTTCGCTCATTCCCGCGCGGGTGGGAATCCAGGGTGAGGAAGACTCGCGAGGTCGCTGACCTGCCGTGGCCTGGATCCCCGCGTTCGCGGGGATGAGCGAAGGGGAAGGAGGACGTGGTTGAACCCTTCCCATACGCCGTCCCCGGCACTTGTTGCCGGGGTCTGATCGAGGGGTTGCTCACAAGACGCGGCTTGTAGTGACGGAGGCGGACAGGCCCCGGCAATAAATGCCGGGGACGGGCTACCGGGGAGAGGTTTGGGCTAGGTGGAGAGATGTGTCCGCGCTTATCGCGGTTGAGCCCTCAAATACTTTTCGTAGCTTGCTCCAGACAGCACCAGGGCCGCACGCCTCCTCCTGCCCGAAGCCCCCTCGTCACCTCCTGCTTTGCAGTCGTCCATTCGCAGCGCTCACCGCGCGTCACCACCCATCTCTCAGCTTTTCTTGAACGGCGTATGCCGCGCCAGCGCATCGACATCCCAGTCCACCGCCTGCCGTTCCCGCTCCAGATAATCCCCGACCGCGTCCGCCAGCCCCGGATGCACCAGATAGTGCGCGCTGTGCGTCGTCACCGGCTCATACCCCCGCGCCAGCTTGTGCTCGCCCTGTGCGCCCGCTTCGACCCGTGGCAACCCACGCTCCAGCGCGAACTCGATCGCCTGATAATAGGCCATCTCGAAGTGCAGGAACGGCTTGTGGACGAGCGCGCCCCAGTTGCGGCCGTAAAGTGCGTCCGAGCCGATGAAGTTCAGCGCGCCCGCAATGGGCTCCCCATCCGCCTCACTGCCTATCCAAGCCATGACGAGCAATATGTCCTCCGCCATCGTCTCGTGAATGCGCGCGAAGAACTCCCGGTTCAGATAGGGGCGGCCCCATTTGCGCGCGCCCGTGTCGAGATAGCAGCGGTAGAACGTGTCCCAATGCTCCGGCTTCAGCTCGTCGCCTGTCAGCCTCCGGATCGTCACGCCCTCCTGCGCCTTGGCGCGTTCCTTGCGGATGTTCTTGCGCTTGCGCGAGGCAAGGCTGCCGAGGAAGCCGTCGAAGTCGCCATAGTCGCGGTTGATGAAATGGAACTGGCGGTCCGTGCGCTGCAGCAGTCCCGCCTCTTCGCAGACGGCGCGGTCCGCCTCGGTCAGGAAGGTCAGGTGCGTGCCGGAACAGTCGAGCTGCTGCGCGGCCTGAACCATGCTCGCCAGCGCGGCCAGCCGCGCATCAACGCTGTGCCCCAAAAGGCGCGGGCCCGTCGCGGGCGTGAACGGCACGGAACATTGCAGCTTGGGATAATAGGGCATCCCGGCGCGTTCCAGCGCGTCCGCCCAGCCATGGTCGAACACGTATTCGCCCTGGCTGTGCATCTTGGCGTAGAGCGGCGCGGCGGCGAGCGGGGCGCCTGCCTCGTCTTCCACCCAGACATGGCGCGGCGACCAGCCGGTTTCGGCACTGGCGCAGCCGGACGCTTCCAGCGCATGCAGGAAACGGTGCGTCAGGAAGGGATGCGAGCCGCTGGGGATGAGCGCGTCCCACGCTTCCGCCGTTACCTCGTCGATGCTGGGAAGCAGGCGCGCCGTGATCTCGGCAGAAGCTTCAGCTGCGCCCTCGTCTTCGCGATCAGTCATTCAGCGTGAAGTCGATCTCTCCGTCGCGCACTTCCAGCACGTCGACGCAGCTCTCTTCCGTGTCCACGATGCGGCAGTTCAGCTGCCCGCCCTCGATGACTTTGGCATCCGCGCAATCCGCGCCGGGCAGGATGATCTGCGCCGTGGTGACCGCGCCCGGTTCGGCCGTCTGCGGGAACATGTTCGCGCCCGCGCTTTCGCCGTTGCCGGTCACATCGAAGGCGAACATGCCGGCCGTCACGGTCTGGTCCGTGCCGTTGGCGACGTTCATCATGACGAGGCAGGCCGCGTCCTCGGAAATCAGGCGGTCCACCTCGATCACGACCGCGCCGTCCATGTCGGCGGGCAGGTTACTGGCAGAAGGCGGGGTCGTCGCTGGAGCCGCCGTCGGCGCGGCAGCATCCGGCGTCTCGGTCGTCACCACGAGCGTCGACGCGTCGTCCTGCGTCGCCAGCTCAACGGCATCGGGCGTGTCGCCGCA
>CAYULR010000230.1:0-4650 GCA_964445685.1 uncultured Algimonas sp. | reverse complement strand
CCTTCGTGCTGACCGGAAACGGAGACGTGGTGGAACCGGATGAGGGCATCGTCGCCATCGGGTCGGGCGGAAACTACGCCTACGCCGCCGCGCTCGCCATGGCGGAATATGAGGAGGATGCGGAGACGCTTGCCCGCAAGGCCATGACCATTGCGGATCGGATCTGCGTCTTCACGAACAACCAGTTGACGGTGGAAACGATCTAGCTTCTTTCCCTCGAGTCTACAAAAAAGCCCGCCAACCGGCGGGCTTTCTTCGTTTTGGCAGCGCGCTTCTAGGACGCGTATTTCACCGAGCAGCCATAGGGCTGCGTCTCGGCGACGCTGACCGCTTCGCCCGCATCCAGTTCGGCCAGAGCTTGGCGGACATAGTTCGTCGCGCCTTCGACGGTGGCCGGGTTGGAGGAGCTATTGTCGTCGATCGCGCCCTGGTAGACCAGCGTCTGGTCGGCATCGATGATGTACATGTGCGGGGTGGTCTTGGCGGCGAAGGCCTGACCCATTTCGCCCTCTTCGTCGAGGATCACGGCCGTGGAGGCCACGCCGTGCTTGCCCTTCCAGGCCGCGACCTGGACGTTGTCCTTGTGGCCCTGCTTGCCGGGGGCGGAGCTGATGACCGACAGCCAGACCGTGTCGTCGGCGGCCGCATCGCGTTGCAGCGCCTGCATATTGTCGGTCTTGTAGTGTTTCTTGACGTAGGGGCAGCCTTCGTTCGTCCATTCGAGGACGACGCGCTTTCCGGCGAAGTCGGACAGGTTGTGCGTGACGCCTTCGCTGTCGACGACGGTCATGTCGGACACGGACGATCCGGTCGCGACCTTGGCGAAGGCGGGGGCGGCGAAGGCCAGTGTTGCTGCTGTTGCCCCAGAAATCAGGGTGGCGAGAAGTTTCATTGTCACTCTCCGGGTTGGGAAGGTTTATCGTGTCCCTTGCAGGGTCGAGACTACCAGATCAGTCGTAAGGATTTGAGGCAGAACCTCACCTCTCACGGAATCGTCATCTGCCGGAAAGAACAGGTAGAGCGGCACGCCCGCCCGGCCATAGGCCGCCAGTTCGCCCGCAATCCGGTCGTTCTTGTTGGTCCAGTCCGCGACGAGGAACGCCGTATCCGTATCCGCGAAGGCCTGCTGCACCGTGTCGGTCTTCAGCACGAGGCGTTCGTTCACCTTGCAGGTCACGCACCAGTCGGCGGTGAAGTCCACGAAGACGGCACGGCCTTCCGCGCGTAGCTCCGCGACGCGTTCCGGGCTCCACGCCTCCTTGGACAGATCGACCGACGCCACGGCGGGCGTGGTGCGCGCCGCAAACGGCAGGGCGAGCGCCAGCACGATGGCGGCCGCGCCCGCATACTTCCACACGCCCGTGCGCTGCATAAGCCAGACAGCGAGCGCGAAGGCGAGCATGGCGATGAGGACGATGGCGATGCCGTCCACGCCCGCCTGGTTGCCCACGACCCAGACGAGCCAGAGCGCGGCGGCGAACATGGGAAAGGCCAGCACTTCGCGCAGGCGCACCATCCACGGGCCGGGCTTCGGCAGCTTGGTCAGAAGACCCGGCGCGTAGGCCAGCAGCACGAAAGGCGCCGCAAACCCGGCGGCCAGCGCCATGAAGACGATGAAGGTGACCAAGGCGGGCTGCGCCAGCGCGTAGCCGATCGCCCCTGCCATGAAGGGCGCGGTGCAGGGCGTGGCGACCAGAACGGCCAGCGCGCCGGTGAAGAACGATCCCGTGAAGCCACCACGCCCGGCAAGGGTCGCGCCCGTGCCCTGATAGGTGCCGCCCGCGATCTCGTACGCGCCGATCAGGTTCAGCCCGACCGCGAACAGCAGCAGCGCGAGCAGGCCGACCACGACCGGGTTCTGCAGCTGGAAGCCCCAGCCAAGCGCCGCGCCGCCCGCCTTCACCGCCAGCAGGACGGCGACGAGCAGCGCGAACGTCGCGAACACGCCGATGGCGTAGGCCCACGCTTCGCGGCGCGCCTGGCCGCGTTCCGCATGGGCGGACTTGGCGAGGCTGAGCGCCTTGAGGCTGATGACCGGGAAGACGCACGGCATGAGGTTGAGGATCAGACCGCCCAGCAGTGCGCCCGCAACCGCCCCGAACAGGCCGAGCGAGGACGCACCCGCCGGGACCGGAGCGCCCGCCGCCGGGGACGCGGCCCCGACGCTCAGGGCCGCTTCGGTCGGCTCGACCGTGACGATGCGGCCCGTGCGGTCGCCGTCCAGATCGAAGGCGAGGACGCCCTGTTGCGGCGTGTCGAACCCGTCGCCCCAGCCGAACCCGGCCGTCGCCTCGATGCGGATGCCCTCACCGCCCACGCTCACGACCTGCGGGTCGGAGTGGACGAGTAGGGAATTGTCGTAAGGAAAGAAATAGGCGTCGGAATAATCGCCCTCCGGCAGCTCCGTGAACTGCAGAGAGACCGTCTCGCCGTCCGCCTGCATGGCGGCGCGGACCACCGCGTCGCGCGGGGCCGCGTCGATGGCCTCCAGGATGGCGGCGGCGTTCTTGTCGTTCAGCTCCGGCGCGTCCGCGACCTGCAGCACGATCCGCAGCGTGCCGTTTTCCGGGATGCAGATGTCGTAGCAGACGAGGTAGTAGACGTCCGCCTGCACCTCGATGACCGAGCCGATGGCCGCGTCGTCCGCGACCGTGAAGGCCACGGGAAAGAGCGGTGCGCCCTCGAACCCGTAATTGATGATCGGCCCCGTGGGGATCGGGGCGGGTAACGGCCAGACGATCTCGCCCGCGCTCAGGCTGTCGGGCAGGACCCAACCGATCTGAACGGGCTCGCCGCTATCGCCGGGGTTGCGCCAGTATGTGTGCCATTTTTCGTCCAGCTCGGTCCGGAGCGCGATCTGGAACGTCTGCCCCGGCGTCACGCGGTAGTGCGAAGACAGCAGCGACGCCTCCACCTTGCCCGTATCGACGGGCAGAGAGGTCGTGGCGTGCGCGCCAAAGGCGGCGGTCAGCCAGAGAAGGAGGGAGAGCAGGAAGGGGCGCATATGCAGTCTATACGTCCGACTTCGTTCAAAAGCGATTGACGGATGCGTTAGACTCGCGGACCTGGCCAGATGTCCTGCGGAGCGGATGTCTGCGCGCCCGTCATGTCCTTGCCGTCCGTTGCGCGCAGCGGCGCATCGTCCAGCGCGACATCCGTCAGGCACCGCACGTTGACGCCGTAATGATCCGGGGCCGCGCGTTTATTGTGGAACAGATAGAGCCCGCAATGGCGACAGAAATAGTGCTGCGCGATGCGCATGTTCCACTGGTATAGGCTCAGCGCATCCTGCCCCGACAGGATGCTCAGATCCGCCTCCGGGACCTTCACCATGACCGCCCCGCGCATCTCGCAGAGCGAGCAGTCGCAGGTCGTGAACTCCGGCAGATCGCTGCGCACGGAGAATTGCACAGCGCCGCAATGGCATTGGCCTTTATGGGTTCTAGTGCCGGAAATGGCGCATCCCGGTGAACACCATCGCCAGCCCTGCATCGTCGGCGGCGTCGATGACTTCCTGATCACGGATGGAGCCGCCCGGCTGGATGACGGCGGTCGCGCCGGCCTTGGCGGCGGCGAGCATGCCGTCGGGGAAAGGGAAGAAGGCGTCAGACGACACGGCCGAACCCTTGGTGCGCGGCGTGTCCCAACCCGCTTCCTCGGCGGCGTCTTCGGCTTTGCGCGCGGCGATGCGGGCGGCATCCACGCGGCTCATCTGGCCCGCGCCGATGCCTGCGGTCGCGCCGTCCTTGACGTAGACGATGGCGTTGGACTTGACGTGCTTGGCGATTTTCCACGCCATCTTCAGGTCCGCCATTTCGGTGTCTGTTGGCGCGCGTTTGGTAACGACCTTGAAGTCCGCATCCGCCACATATCCATTGTCCCGATCCTGCACGAGCACCCCGCCTGCCACGTTGCGGTAGGTGAGAGACGGCTTGGACGGGTCCGGCACGCCGCCCGCGACGAGCAGGCGCAAATTCTTCTTCTTGCGGAAGACTTCGACGGCGGCGTCGGTCGCGCTCGGCGCGATGACGACCTCGGTGAAGACCTTGACGATTTCGCGCGCAGTGGCTTCGTCCAGTTCACCGTTCAGCGCGACGATGCCGCCAAAGGCGCTGACCGGGTCGCAGGCGAGCGCATTGCGGTATGCCGTGATAAAGTCGTCCGCGACCGCCACGCCGCACGGGTTGGCGTGCTTGATGATGGCGACAGCGGGCTTGGCGCCATTACGCGCATCGCCGAACTCCGCGACGATCTCGTAGGCCGCGTCCGTGTCGTTGATGTTGTTATAAGACAGCGCCTTGCCCTGCAGCTGCTCGGCGGTCGCCACGCCGGGCCGGTTCGATCCGTCCACGTAGAAGGCCGCCGTCTGGTGCGGGTTCTCGCCGTAGCGCAGCGACTGTTTCAGCGTCCCGCCCTGCGTGCGGAAGGGCGGGGACATGTCGCCGCGCACGCGCGCGAAATAATTGGCAATGGAGGAATCGTATGTCGCCGTGCGGGCGAACGCCTTGTGCGCGAGGCGCTGGCGCAGCGTGCCCGACGTCTGGCCGTCATGCTCGCGCAGCTCCGCGATCACCGCGTCCACATCGTCCGCGTCCACGCAGACCGCGACATGGGCGTGGTTCTTCGCGCCCGCCCGGATCATGGCCGGGC
>CAYULR010000229.1:1374-4661 GCA_964445685.1 uncultured Algimonas sp. | reverse complement strand
GCGCTGATGTGCATGGCGGTCGGGAAGGTGTCGTTGGACGACTGGCTGCGGTTGACGTGGTCGTTGGGGTGGACCGGGTCCTTGGACCCGACCGTGCCGCCCAGAATCTCGATGGCCTTGTTGGATACGACCTCGTTGACGTTCATGTTGGACTGCGTGCCCGACCCCGTCTGCCAGACGGAGAGCGGAAAATTGTCATCCAGCTTGCCTTCTGCAACGTCTGAGGCCGCTTGCACGATGGCGTCTTTGATCTCGGCTTCGAGATTGTCGGCCTTGTGGTTGGCGATGGCGGCGGAGCGCTTGATGATGCCCAGCGCGCGGATCAGCGCGGGCGGCATCGTCTCGATCCCGATGGGGAAGTTGATCAGCGAACGTGCCGTCTGCGCGCCATAATATTTCTCGGACGGGACCTGGAGTTCGCCGAAGGAGTCGGATTCAGTACGGTAATCAGTCATGGCCGCGCCGTTAGCAGGGGGGCGCGGGCGTGGCTAGGCGACAAGCGCCTATTTGGGCGGATGGTAGTAGCGGCCGGGGAGGGGAACGGTGAGGCGTTTTTCCAAGAGCCAAAGCGGAATATAGCAGAGGGACGCAAGAAGAAGTGCTGCCATGACGCCGAAAACAGTCAAGCCTAATTCTCTTATGGCAAATTGCGCAACCACCATGGCGGCGACGCCCGCCATAAATTGCAACCAATAGGCCGCCTGTCTGACAGGTATCCGGCGCTTGAGTTTGCGCGCCTTTGTCGACCAGTGCCCGTTTAAATGCCGGAACAGGCGCTCCTGATTTCCTGTGTCGATCTGATAAAACCAGATCTTCGAGCCGTCGCTTCGAGACTTCGGTGGAACATCTCGGGAATTCGGAATGTAGAATGCTTCCGTCATCCGGCAGGCTTCGAGAATATCCAGTTCACCCAGAGCAGGGCCGCGACCCAGACGGCTGTTGCCGCGAGGAGGCCGTAGACGGACGTCATGCCGGTCTCGGGCGAGCGAAGGAGAGCCACGGTAAACACGGCGCAGATCGCGATGAGGAGAATGAAGAACCCGCCGAGAATTCCCCAGCCTGTCCGCGTGATCGGCACGAACTGCGTGCCTCTCCACTCGAAGTGCTGGCGGCGCATCCGGCCTATTTCTTCCGGAAGGCGTCCAGGCTGACGACCTTCGGGCCTTCATCGTCGGGTGTGTCGTCGCCGTCGGTCTCTGCCTTCGCATCCGCCTTGGCGGGCTCGGCTTTGGCAGGGGCTCCGAGGCTGGTGGACGCAGGCGCGCCCAACGATGTCGTCGGCGTGATGTCCATGACGGGCCCGGCTTCCATTTCCGGCGGCACGTCGAAGGCAAGCGAAAAGCCCACGCTCGGATCGTGGAAGCGGGTGATGGCGTGGTACGGCACGCGCAGATATTTCGGAATGCCGCCGAACTTCAGCGTGACTTCGAAATCGTCCGAATTCGCGGCCAGGTCCCAGAACTGGTGCTCCAGGACGATGGTGATCTCTTCCGGATATTTGTCGGCGAGCGAATCATCTATTTCCACGCCTGGATACCGGGTCAGGAAGGTGATGTAGAAATGGTGCGCGCCGGGCAGGCCGTCCTCGCGGATGACCCGCCGGATCGCGTCCCGCACCACGCCGCGCAGCGCCGTGCTCCGCATCTGTTCGTAGTTCATCAGGTCCTGACTCATGCGAACACCTTAGAGCGGCGACCCCCCCGGTCAACAGCCAACCCGCACACCCCAATTAAGCTGCGGCGAAAGACATCAGTCCGGCTTGTGCGTAAGCAGGGACATGTCCGTCCGCACCGCCCCGCTCTTCCAGCCGCCCCACGCGCCGCCGCTTACGGGACAGGAGAGTTTTCTGGAGGCGACGTGGAAGTTCATCCGCAATCCGGTCGAAGGCTTCGGGCCGCTGGCCTATGAACAACCCATCGTCACGGCCAAGACCTTCGGCCAGACGCTGCACATCGTGTCCGATCCGGAAGGCATGGCGGATATTCTGGTCCGTCACGCCGACAAGTTCACCAAGACCGCCATCGACGCCCGCATCCTCGGCCCCGCCACGAAGGAAGGGCTGCTGTCGGTCCATGGCGAGCAGTGGAAGCGCCAGCGCAAATCCGTCGCGCCCATCTTCCGCAAGCGTCACATGGCGGACCTCGCGCCGTTGATCTCAGACGTCATCGACGACTTCTCCGCGCGCCTCGACCGTCGGCCCAAGCTGGAACTCTCCACCGCGATGGCGGAGCTGACCTTCGACGTGCTGGCAAAGGCGCTGTTGGGTGATCCGAAAGGCTTGGACCGTGACCGGCTGAAGACCGCGACGCGCGCCGTGGTGACGGGGGCGGGGACGTTGCGCCCGGACGATTTGCTGCCGTGGCCGCGCTGGGTCCCGCGCCCCATGACGCCGCGCGGCAAAGCGGCGCTGAAACGGCTGAAGCGCGCGGCGGACGACCTGATCGAGGAACGCATGGACCATCCTGCGGACGACTTGGTCGGACTTCTGATCGGCGCGGACAACCTTTCGCAGCGCGAACGCCGCGACAACCTCATCGGTTTCTTCATTGCGGGGCACGAAACGACGGCGCTGACGCTCACCTGGGCGCTCTACTTATTGGGACGCGACCGCGAGACGCTGTTGCGGGTGCGCGAGGAGGCGAGGGCGGTCTGCGGCGATGGCCGGATCGAGTATGAGAGGCTGGACGAGCTCGTCTTCACCCGCGCGGTGATCGACGAAACCATGCGTCTCTACCCGCCTGCGCCGCTGCTGAACCGCGAGCCGCAGGACGAGGTCGAGGTGCTGGGCCGCACGCTCGTGCCGGGCGATGCGGTGCTGTTGAACAACTACGTCATGCACCGGACGGAGCGGCTCTGGGACAACCCGCTCTCCTTCGATCCTGACCGTTTCATCCGAAAGCCGGAACTGCGCGGTAAGGGTGCGCCTTACATGCCGTTCGGCGCGGGGCCGCGCATCTGCGTGGGCGCGGCCTTCGCGGTCATGGAGGCCGTCATGGTGCTGGCCACGCTCGCGCGAGACTACGACATCTTCGTGGGCGAAGACGTGTTCCCGCGTCCCCTCATGACCGTGACGCTCCGCCCGGAAGGCGGAGTGTCGGCGAAGTTGGTGAGGGTGGCCTAGAAGCTGTTGTCCAGCCCTAGAAGCTGTTGTCTAAAAGAGGCTCGAAAGTCTCGCCCGCGAAGATCTGCACGCCGTGGCTTTCGATCTCTCGCATGATGGCGGCCTCTTCGGCGTCGAGCGTGTCTTCCGGCGTGCGGATGAAGACGCCCTTGATGCGGCCCGGGTG
>CAYULR010000229.1:0-1364 GCA_964445685.1 uncultured Algimonas sp. | reverse complement strand
CAGCGTCGCGGTAGACGATCGGGTCGTGCTGTCCGCTGTCGCCGATCAGGTAGAAAGGCAAGTTGGGGTTAGCCTTTAGGACCGTGTCGATGGCGTTTCCCTTGTGGTTGCCGTGCGTGCCGACGACCATCTTGGTCGCGTCGATGCCGAAATCGCGCAGGAACTTCGGCCCGCGCACCACGCCGTTGGCAGTGAAGACCGCGTCCAGGAAACCGTGCAGGTTCCAGGGCGAGGAGCTGACATAGAAGACCGGGTTCTTCGTGCCCGACATGGCACCGGCCATCAGCTTCAGCAGCGTGGCCGTGTCGGGGAAGACGTAGCGCGAGCCGACCGAGCCGGTGACGCTGGTCCAGAGGTTCTTGCGCGTCGACCAAGCCTTTGTCTGCATGACCGTGTCGTCAATGTCGGAGATGACGCCGTACTCTGCCTTTGGCGAGGTGATCAGGATTGGATGGCGGACTTTATCGCCCGTGCGGTCTGACACGACAACGGCGTCGGTCCAGCCGGGCGGCGGGGACTGGCGCGGCAGCTCCAACCGGTAATAGCCTTCTTCGTCCGAGACCGCCGTGGCGTCGCCCAGCTTCACGACTTCGCCTTCTATCTCGTCCGTCATGAACAGGGCCGCCATCGCGGCGAGATTGTCGACCAGGGACGGCGTGTCGGAGGAGGCGCGGCTCGTATCCGCAGACAGAGCGCGACCGCGGATGATCAGCTTGTCGGGGGTGGAATATCCGAAATAGGGCTGGAGGTGCAGATCCTCGGGCGGGCTGTCCTCCTGAAGATGATCGATGATGTTTTCCGCGCGAACCGCGATGTTGTGTAGAAATGATGCCATAGGAGTTGCGAACGGGCCGGAGTTGCCGGGGTTCCGAAAAAGATAACTGCAGGCAAGAGATTCAATGTGAGTTAACGGAAATGGTGGGGAGGGGCGACTTTGGCTGTCCGTGATCGCCAGGGATTTTCTCATGTTTCATCCTTCGCTCATTCCCGCGAATGAGCGAAGGGTAGAGATAAAGCAGGCTCATTTCCCCACACCGCTTAGGCCGTATCGACCGGCCTGCCCATCTCCCGACAGTCAAGCTGGTCGATACGGTGGGTGATGGGCTCGCCGATCAAGTCGGCGAGAGCGGTTGTGTTTAGAACTGAAAGCTCTTCTTCCGGCTCACAATTCGCTGCCGCTCACTGCGCTTCGGGCAGGCAACGAAAGACCCCCGTGCTCGGCTGCGCCTGCGCGCGCCGCCCTTTCGCCGGTGGGCGACGGGGTTCAATAACCTAAATGTCGTGGAGTGAGTGGTGGGTTTCTGTTGCCAGCTACCCACCGGAGCCCGCCTAGGAGTCAGAAGCCCTAGGAGTTTAGTCGGAAA
>CAYULR010000228.1:0-4688 GCA_964445685.1 uncultured Algimonas sp. | reverse complement strand
TCCTCCGCCACCCGGCACTCGTTGCTCGTGATGTGGAACGGCGTGCGCGCCCAGCCTGTGGTGGTCTTCACCTCCAGCCAGCGGGGTTCACCAGAGAGCTCAAAGCTGGAGATGTCGTAGCCCGCTCCGTCGCCCTCCTCCTTCGCGGTCCACACGACCTGCTCCGACAGGTCCCTGCGCCCCGCATCGAACAGGCGGCGGCGCTCGTGCTCGAGGACGAGCGCCACACCCAGCTCGCCTGTGGCCCGGTTGCGCGCATCCCGCTCCGCCACGTCGAAGCGCACGGCCACCATCCCGGCCGCCTTGCGGGATGTTGCCGCAAGATCGTCCGGCACGGGTGGAGCGACCGGGTCGATGGACGACAGAGGCGAGCGCGGTGCGAGGGAGGGCGATACTGTCGAGTTCTCCGGTCCGGTCCCCTCGCCTGCCTCCGGGCCGGCTGCGCCGTCCTGCGGGCGGGTTCCTCCGACGACGGCCTCCACCTCGCCCCGCGTGGCGCGCAGGACCGCATCCACCAAGCTCGTCTGAAAGGACGCCAGCGGCTTGTAGCCGTCGATCCATGGCAGGCCGAGACCGAGCATGACGGCACTGACGTTCTGCAGTTTGCGCTCCACGGAGCCCCGGCTCCGCTCGATGTGCTGCCGGACGTCCCGGTTATTTTGAGCCTTGTTATAGCGCTCGCCCGCCAGCTCTGAGCGTAGCATGGCGAGATAAGATGCCACGACGAGGTCGTTCTCCGCATTGGTCCAGTCACCCGCCATGGGAGCGAATTACGGCAGGCTAGGAGAGCATGTCCAGGTCACTGATTGAGCCTAAAAGTACCGGACTGAAACCATCGGGTCTGACGAGATGGGAGAGCCCCAAAAACAGGTGAAATCCGGTCCCTGTGCAAATCTGCACACGAGCAACATATTGAATTTATTGAGGAACCGGAAGACCGTGTGCAGATTTGCACACGGCTTCAAATTAGTAAGCCACTGAAACATCACGAAATTTGACCTACCCGGAGGGTAACTTGGTGTACCCCTCTTTCGTGAGCGTCTGCGAACGCGAAAGTCCTTCCTGGATAGCTTCTAGTTTCTGCCCCGGTCTGATCGTTTCGGAGACCCTGAACCGCTATGCCGGAACAGAGCCTCGACGCGGTTGAGGGGGCTGCCCGTATGGTGGAGACGTCGATCGTGAAACGGCTGGATATGGTCCGACTTGGGACTGCGCAGTCGCATCTCTCAAGCCTGTTAGAGCTTTTCGGCGCAGATGTGTCGCCATCTCCAGCAAAGCCCTCAAGGCGGCCCTGTGCGGCGTCGTGGTGGCACACCAGACCGCTGCTCCAATCTTCGCATTCCATGTTGGATTCGAGCTGGTGGTGCCTCTACCCGGTCGTCCCCTGGGCTCAGCTGTGGGGCCACGGCAACCAAACCTCGGCGGCTGTACTCCTCACACCACAGATGACTTTCAGTGACGCGCAAAACACCCTGCAGCTGTTCCGGCGTAACGGTCCCGGACCGTCAACGCCGGAGGGCTGATGGACCGAGCAAAAGGCTGATCCGAACGCCCTGTGACGGCTCGCCAGAGGCTCGCAAAAAGCCAACACACCAAGTTACCCTCCGGGAAGGGGTGGTTTTCATTATACTTCAATGAGTTACGGGAAGCAGGCTGTGCCAGTAAATACTGGCACTTTTTGGAATAGGTCTCGATTTCAGTATCTTAGCGTGCCAGTATTTACTGCACCCACTTGACGCAGGAACTTTTTCCTAGCTTTTCGGGCGGTCTACGAGCTTGTTTGCGACCCAAGCTCAGTCCGGTCGCGACGGGGCCTCTGACGACGTGACGACAGACCAGGTCAGACAGCCATAGATAGCCGTGATGGGGATCGTCACGCCAAGTCCGATCACTCAGTTTGTTGTCATATCTGTTCCCTGTGTCCGTCGCGTGTGCTCAGCTGACCGCGCGCGCGAGACAATGTCCTGCCCTCATCCCGTAGCTGCAACCAGTCGCCCGTCCGCATCGAAGTTCGGCAGCGGCCCGCTGCTCTCCGTGAGCGTCACGTCCACGGGTCCGGCGGCTGCAACAGCCGCGATCATGTTCGCGACCGTTTTCTGCGCCCACGCTTCTTCGGAGCCGATCGCACCCATGACGCCTTTCTCAATGAGGCCTTTCATGCCGCCTGAGCGCTTGGCCGTGCTGTTGGTGTAGACCTGCAGGCTGTAGCCGTCGGTGTAAGGGTAAGCACACGTGTACATGCTCATCTCCTGCGTGCCGGTGGAGCGCTGGGCCACAGCCACCAGCTTCGCGCCCGTGCAATCAGCTGCGTTCATCTGCTGCTGCAGCTGTGCGCCGCCCATGCGGCCTAGCAACTGGGCGAGGCCGCTCCCCATGCCAGCAAAGGCGTCGAGGCGGTTGACGAGAGTGAAGCGTCCCGGTGTGTCAGGTGCGGCTCCCATGACGAGAGGACGGGACACGCTCACGCCGTTGGTGTTGCGCTTGCTCCCGCGTTCGATGGCATCGAACAGGACGTCGTCCGAGAGGGCCGTCTTCAGGTCCACGATGTAATAGGCTTCGGTCGTCTTGCTCTGGGCAGCGAGCGACTGGTTGAGTGCACTCAGCCCGGACGAGCTGCCAGTCGTGGCGCAGGCGGAAAGCAGCAGGGCCGCAGTGGTCCCTAGTGCAGCGCCGAGACCCCTACACCCTGTTGGTCCAGTTCGTGTGTCGATGGTATTACTCATGGTTGGTTCCCCCTTCGGAAACGTTGTGCACCCCTCCCCGGAGTGCGGGTGGTGCAGACCGGCACGTGGCGCCGGGCTGCGGGTTGGGTTTAGGTTGGGGTAGCTGGGTCGTCGTGGGCAGTCGGTGTCTCTCCGCGGCCAGCCGATTTGGCCCGAAGCGCTTCTAAAGACTTTAAATAGGCGTCC
The DNA here is from genome assembly GCA_964445685.1 of uncultured Algimonas sp. Lineage (GTDB taxonomy): Bacteria > Pseudomonadota > Alphaproteobacteria > Caulobacterales > Maricaulaceae > Litorimonas. The sequence goes on along the minus strand of CAYULR010000228.1, from coordinate 1,779 downwards.
AGGTCGAGGCGCGGCACGGTGATCGGTTCGAGCGATGTGTGACGTTGCCCGCTCATGACGCTTCGGGCCTCGTCAGCCAGCACCGGATCGTCCAGCCAGTCGTGCGCGGTCTCAACGGCGATGCACAGAAGCTCCGCCGCGTCGAGCTGAAAGCGCTCCAGCATCGCGTACCATTCCCATGCCACGAGCTCTTCGGCATCGAAGCACTCTTCCTCGGGGCAGCCTCTCAGCAACCAGCAGCAGCGTATGAGGTCGGACGCGTCCGCGAGCGGCCTGGGCGAGCCGTCCCGGCGGGCGTGCAGCAGCATCTCCACGAGGGCTTTGAACGATACCGCGTCAGGAAAGCCTCTGAGCTGCGGAACCTGCAGGGTCAGCGGCGCCATGCGCTCGAGCAGTGCAGGCTCTACGGGAAGGTGCACCTCCTGGCCCTCTCGTGCAGGACGGGCTGCTGATGCGGTCATGAGGTGTCTTTCGGTCACGAGGGGCGCGCCCTGGTGACCGGGGAGTTAGAAAACTGCGATAAGACAGCCGCCATGGCCTTTAGCCCAACCGGAGCCAGCCCTGGACATACGCCAAAGCCTCCCCGACCCTAAAAGGTCAAAAGAGGCATCATTCGCGGTCGATACCGAACCGCTAGCTTCAGGGTTTCTAAGCCCTGGCCGCACGGACGTGCGAACCCCTCCCCGCTAGGCGAAAGAGAGAGGCGGCGTCAATCGGGTCGTTCAGGCGGTGCAGGTCCAGACGTTCGGCAGGCTTCGGACCCGTTACGGGACACAAGTAGCGTAGGAGCGCCTTTCAGCCTCGAAGGGGATTCACCCGGACTCGCGATCGTGTAGGGTCGCTGTCTTCTTGTCCTACCGTCTCCGACATATCGACCCCGAGACCAACCGCTACCGCTGGTACGTGGTGGGCGTGCAGACCAACCTGTTCGGGGAGTTCGTGGTCGTGCGGGAGTTCGGCCGCATCGGCCAGCCGGGCACGCTGCAGAGCACGACGTGCCGAACAGAGATGGAAGCGTTGGCCCTACTGGCGAAGCTGCACCGCCAGAAGAGGCGCAAAGGGTACGTGCCGCTTAAGGGCCGTCCTATCAGTCAGATAGATTTGTTCGGGTGAAGCCGTCAGACAGGACGTTGAGGGGCTGCCGGGAGCTTTTGTCGAACGCGGACTAGCTGTGCAGCCTTCGACCGTTTGTCATAAAACGCTAATCCGGAACGCCACTCAGGTTGGAGTATGTCTAGCGTGATACCGCAAACAGTCTTACGGAACGCAGGCTTCCAATAAGAGAGCTACTGACAAGAGTATGACCCAAACCCGTTTTCAAGTCCCTCACGAAAACGCGCAGGCCCGCGAAGCTGGCGACAGTGCGCTCCTAGACCTCGGTGTTGTCGGCAACGGCGCGATCGCCGCGATCATTGACTCGCAAGGGGATTACCAATGGTACTGCCTGCCACGCTTCGACGGCGAACCCGTTATTGACGGTCTGCTCGGTGGAAATGGGCGGTTTTCGGTGGAGGTGGAGAACCTTGCGACCGTGCGTCAGTATTATCTGCGAAACACGGCTGTCCTGGTCACGGAGTACACCGATACATCCGGAGCGATGCTAAGCGTTACGGACTTCGCGCCGCGCTTCAAGCGCCGTGGCCGGATTTTCCGCCCTGTCTCTCTCGTCCGCAGGATCCAGCTGCTCAAGGGGACACCGCGTATCCGCATACAGGCTCGCTTTTCCGCGAACTGGGGCCAGTCGGTTGCCACGTCTCGGCGCGGCACGAGCCACATTAC
>CAYULR010000227.1:0-4702 GCA_964445685.1 uncultured Algimonas sp. | reverse complement strand
CATCCCCGACAGTTCAAAAACCCATTGGGTCAACCGTGCGCCGGAAAGCGTGCGCCCCTACCTCCAGCTCGCCCGGCTCGACCGTCCGGTCGGGTACTGGCTGCTTGCCCTGCCCGGCTGGGTGGGGCTGGCCATACCCGCTTGGCTCTGCCGTCCCGACTGGCAGGCGGGCTCGCCGCTCTATTGGGGCGCGCTTATCTTGATCGGAGCCGTGGCCATGCGCGGCGCGGGCTGCACCTATAACGACATTGTCGACCGGGATCTCGACGCGCAGGTGGAGCGTACGCGATCGCGGCCGCTGCCGTCGGGCCGCGTGAGCCTGCGCGCGGCGTGGCTCTGGCTCGCGCTCCAGCTGGCCGTCGGCTTCGCGGTCTGGCTGGCGCTTCCGATGGGCGCGAAGATCGTCGCCATCGCCGCCCTGCCCCTCGTCGCGGCCTATCCCTTCATGAAGCGTATCACCTGGTGGCCCCAAGTCTGGCTCGGCCTGACGTTCAACTCGGCCGTCCTCGTCGCCTACGCCATCAAGACGGGCGGCCTCGATGGGAGCGTGGGGCTGGTCTATCTGGGCCTGGCGGCTTGGACGGTGGGATACGACACCATCTACGCGCTCCAGGACATAGAGGATGACGCCGTCATCGGCATCAAGAGCACGGCGCGCCGCTTCGGCGGGCGGGTCAAGGCAGGCGTGACGGTCAGCTATACCCTCTCCGCCGCGCTGGTCGCCGCAGGCCTGCTGCTGTCGCGTGCGCCGCTCAGCGCCCTCGCCGTGCTGCCCTTCGCCGCGCACCTCGCCTGGCAGGTCACGAGCCTGCGCCCCGACGACACGGCGGGCGCGCTTGCCCTGTTCAAGTCCAACATGCGCGCCGCTCTCGCCCTTATCGCGGGACTGGCCGCCGTCGCGTTGCTCACCGGAGCGTGAACGAAACCTGATTGGCAGTCCGCGCGTACAATCCCCAGATGGACGCTATGACTTACAATACTGCTTTCAACGGCGCGTCCGACACCCGGATCCGCCTCGACCGCCGCCGCTTCGCCTTAGGAGGCTCCGCTCTCCTGCTTGCGGCCTGCGGGGCGTCCTCCACCGCGACGGAGCCGCGCGGCGAGACCACCCTGAACAGAAAGACCGACGTGATGAGCGCGACAGACGAAAACATCGATTGGGCCAACCTGACGCGCGGCGAGTGGGAAAACCGCCTGACGGAGGAAGAGTTCTACGTGCTGCGCCGCGAAGGCACGGAACGACCCTTCACCAGCCCGCTCAACGACGAGAAGCGCTCCGGCACTTTCGTCTGCGCGGGCTGCGGCCTGCCGCTGTTCAAGTCGGACACCAAGTACGACTCCGGCACGGGCTGGCCGAGCTTCTTCGACACGATCGAGGGCGCAGTCGAGACCAAGCGCGACTTCAAGCTGGTCGTGCCGCGCACCGAATACCATTGCGCGCGCTGCGGCGGCCACCAGGGCCACGTCTTCAAGGACGGCCCGCGCCCGACGGGCCTGCGCTACTGCAATAACGGCGTCGCGCTGGACTTCATCCCCGACGAGGCCTGAGCTTGACGCCTTGAAACGCCCAGCGCTGCATTGTCGCTGATTTCGCGCTTGCCTCCGCTGGCAAGTCGCACCAATTACATCTCATTGGTAGCCGTCCCATCGTGGGGCCGCGTTGTGAAAGGAGGTGTGATTTGTCTATCTATTTTGAGGGGTCTGCCCAGAGCTGTTAGCTCGGCCCTTTCGTAAACGCGAAACCTGGGTAGGATCGCCGCGCCGGATGCGTCCACAGCGGAAATCATAACGAAGCGGGCATGACGTCCCGTGAGACCCAAACTTCAAAACGAGGCCCGCTGGCATTGCCGGCGGGCCTTTGTTTTTTGCTGAAACCATATTCAGACGCCGCCTGCACCTGGCATCCATGCGTCAAAACAGGGCTCATATCCCATATGGGTCATTCCCGCCGGTCCGGCCCCGCCCTATCCACGCTTCGAATCGCAGCTCTGCCGAGGAACCCCCGGGCCTTCCGCGCATTGAGCCGCGCCGAAACACGAAAGCGCCGCAGCCTCGAGTCCTGCAGCGCCGCTGGGAGACCGACCATGTCCAACCGGACACTCAGACTGACACTCGCCGCGCTGGCCGGTGTCGCCCTCGCCGCGCCGAGCGTCGCTGCGCAGATGCGCGTGCCGCCTGCCGTGAAGCCTGCCGCAATCCCTGTTTCCGGGCCGAGCGCGCACGACATGGCGCGCAACGCCAACACCTATGCCGAGGACGTTGCTCTGACGAACCAGTGCGTGCGCGACGGCGGCGGAAAGGCCGTCTGCGTCTGCGTCACCAAAGTGATGAAATACGAATTGCCGCTGACCGAATACCGCGCGCTCGTCTCCGGCTACGCGCAGCCCGCGCCAGTCAGCCGCTACGGCGCAAGGCTGCAGCGCGCGTCCCACCGGGCCGCCCCTGTCCCGGCCGAGGTCCAGCACCTGACCGCGTCGCGCGACTTCGGCACCCGTTGCCAGCAGGCGCACGGCTACTTCTTCCCCGCACCACGGTCATAGAGCTGTTGAACGGGCAGAGCCGCACCGCTAGGCGGTCGGCATGCAAGACTACATGATCCTGTCCAAAGACGTCGCCGACGGTCCCGCCATCCGGGCCCGGGTCCGCGACGACCACCTCGCCTGGCTGCGCGAGCCGTCCGACTGCACCGTGCTGTCGGCGGGTCCTTGGCTGGACGACACGGATGTGATGAGAGGGTCTCTCCTCATTGTCAAAGCGCCGTCGCGCGAGGCATTGAACGAATGGATGGCGGAGGACCCCTACGCGAAAGCCGGTCTGCCCGCCGACGTCGATGTGCGCCCGTTCAAGCTCGTGATCGGACGCCCCGACGGCACATAGACAGGCCGCGACCTCGCGGTGCCCCGACCGGGGAAAAGGGAGACCGCCATGGGTTTGCAGCTCGTCACAGAAACCGTCCAGCCGGACCGCGGCCCGCGCGAACCCGTCAACGCGCCGGTCTTCCCGTTCGAAAACCATTTCGACCTCGCCAACCCGATGAACTTCGCGGCCGAACAGCCGTTCGATCAGTTCAAGGCCATGCGCGAAGCCGCGCCCGTCATGTGGCACTCCATGGACGACAAGGACCTGGAAGGTTTCTGGTCCCTCACCCGCTATGACGACATCAAGGCGGTCAGCCTCGATACCCAGAACTGGTCCTCGCAGATGGGCGGCATCATGATGGCTTACGCCAATGACCAGCGCCAGCACCCCAAGCTCCATTCCGCGTCTCTCAACACCATGATCTGCCTCGACCAGCCGCACCACATGCAGCTGCGCCGCGAACACATGCAGTTCGTGAAACCCAACTACGTCGCGGACCTAAAGAAGAAAGTGGACGCCAAGGTCACCTCCCTGCTCGACGGCGTCGAAGCCGCTGGGCCGACGCTGAACTGGGTCGAGCACTTCTCCTCCCAGCTCCCGCTCTTCACCCTGTGCGAGATGCTCGGCGTGCCCGAAGCCGACCGCCCGCGCATCCGCGAATGGATGGATATGCTGGAGATGGCGCAATACATCATGTCCCAGCAAGACCTCTCGTCGGTCGATCCGCAGCAGGTCATGACCTTCCTCGCCGAAGTCGAAGCCATGTTCGCCTATGGCCGCGAGATCCTGCTGAAACGTCGCGCGGAGCCGACGGACGACCTGCTGTCGGCCATCGCCAACGTCGAAATCGACGGCGCGCGCCTGCCCGACGAATTCCTGGACGGCTCCTGGCTGCTCATCATCGTGGCGGGCAACGACACGACGCGGAACTCCCTGTCCGGCGGCCTGCGCCTGCTGGAACGCTTCCCGGAGGAAAAGGCCAAGGTTATGGCCGACCGCTCGCTCATCCCGAACATGTGCCACGAGATCGTCCGCATGGTCAGCCCGGTCATGTATATGCGCCGCACCGCGCTCAACAACGTGGAGTTGCGCGGCCAGACCATCGCCAAGGGCGAAAAGGCCGTCATGTGGTACGGCGCCGCCAACCGCGACCCGGACGTCTTCACCGACCCCGACCGCTTCGACGTCACCCGCGCCAACGCCGACAAGCACCTCGCCTTCGGCATGGGCGCGCATGTCTGCATGGGGCAGAGGATCGCGAACATGCAGCTGAACGCGGCGTACACGCAGATTTTCGACCGGTTCCCGAACCTGCGGTGGACGGGGAAGCAGACGATTTTGCCGAACAATTTTACGCATTCGATCGGAGAGCTCGAAGTCGAACTCGGGGCATAACCTCTCCCCCCCGGTCAAAGGGCGGCGCGCGCAGCGAAGCGAGCACGGGGTTCTTTGACCGCCGTCCGCGACTCCAGCGGACTGAGCGGCAGCGAATGAAAAGGTCGACGCCAAGGCGTCGGCTTTTTTGTTGGAGCCCTCTCTAATTCTTCGCTCATTCCCGCGAACGCGGGAATCCAGTGGAGGCGTGAAGGTGCAGACGTGTGGGAGGGACGTATGTCAGTGAGGTGGCCGACACCTAGGCCTACTTCCCTTTCTTCTCTGGAGTCCCTGACTGGATCCCCGCCTTCGCGGGGATGAGCGAAGAAGAAGGTGGAGGCGTTGTCCCCGGCATTTACTGCCGGGGCCTCCCTCCGGATTAGTCCCACGATGACTGGCCCAGTTGTAGCTCGAGACAAGCACGAGGCCCCGGCAACAAGTGCCGGGGACAGAGGCTGTGGGAGATACG
>CAYULR010000226.1:0-4724 GCA_964445685.1 uncultured Algimonas sp. | reverse complement strand
GCCCTGCGCCGCACGGTCGGGCAGCTGGACTTCAACGATTTCGCCGCCTCCGCCAATGCGGAGGATGGCCGGTTCCTGGGCGGCAATCCGGACCTCGGCCCCGACCAGACGACGCGGGCGAGCTTCACGGCCGATATCCGCCTGCCCTCGTCGGCCGCGCTGAACGTGGAGCTGTTCCACGAATGGCGAGACGACGTGCTGGAACAGGTCATCCTGCCGTCCGGCGCGTTCGGCGTGGACAATGCCGGGTCGGCCCGGCTGTGGGGGCTGCAGGCCAGCGGAAGCCTGCCCCTGACGCGCCTGCTGCCCGGCGGGCTGCTGGAAGCGTCCGTGACGGTGCGGGACTCCACCTTCGACGACCCGCTGACGGGAGGGACGCGGAACATCACCGGCCTGCGCCGGTACGAGGGCGATGTGGATTTCCGGCAGGACCTGACCGGACAGGGCTTTGCGTGGGGCATCGGCTATGAGTTGCCGTCCGACATCGCCTTCTTCTTCGTGAACGAGACGGATGCGGGCGAACCCCGTGGAGGCTTGAGCGCCTTCATCGAGACCACGCGCCTGTTCGGCGTGAAGATGCAGCTGGAAGTCCGAAATATTGGCGGGCTGGAGCTGCCGCGCGAACGGCGGTTCTTCGCCCCCGACCGGGGCGGAGTCCTGTCAGGATCGGAGTTCCAGGACCGCAGGCGCGGAGAGTTCGTGAAGCTGACCGTCTCGGACCAGTTCTAGAGCGCCCTCAGACGGCTTGGCCGCAAGCCACCCCGCTCGCCCAGGCCCATTGGAAATTGTGCCCGCCAAGATGGCCGGTCACGTCTACGACTTCGCCGATGAAATACAGCCCCGGCACGGACTTCGCTTCCATCGTCTTGGACGACAGTTCCGCCGTCGAGACGCCGCCGCGCGTGACTTCGGCCTTGCGGTAGCCTTCCGAACCCGCAGGCCGGACGTGCCAGGCATTGAGTTGCAGGGCGAGGTTCATCAGCGCCGTGTCGGGCATGTCGGCGAGCCGTTGATATTTGACCGATCCGGCCAGGTGGTCCGCCAGCCGGGCGGGGAGCCGCTCGGCGAGCCACGCGCCCGGGGAGAGCTTGGGCCGGGCCGTCCGGTCCGCCTTGAGCGTATCCAGCGCGTCCGTTCCGGGTGCGAGGTCCACCGTGATCGCCTCCCCCGGTTCCCAATAGGAACTGATCTGCAGCACGGCCGGACCCGACAGGCCGCGGTGCGTGAACAGCAGCGGTTCGTCGAACCCGTAGCGGTCATTGGCGACATGCGCCTCCACCGCCACGCCGGACAATGCCTTGAGCGGTTCTGTCGCCTCGCCCGTGAACGTCAGCGGCACGAGCGCGGGAACGGGCTCCACCATGTCCAGCCCGAACTGGTCGGCCACTTTGTAGCCGAACCGCGTCGCGCCCATTTTCGGAATGCTCGGCCCGCCCGTGGCGATGACCAGGCTTTCGCAGGTCAGCGTCTGCGTGGACGTCGTCACCAGGAAGCCCGCCTGCGCCTTGTCCACGCCCAGCACCTCCGTGCCCAGGCGCATCTCCACGCCCGCTTCCCGGCATTCATTCACCAGCATATCCACGATCTGCGTGGATTTTCCCGTGCAGAAGAGCTGCCCCTTGGCCTTCTCCTCCCACGCAATGCCGTAGCGTTCGACGAGGTCGAGAAAGTCGTAGGGCGTGTAGCGGGAGAGCGCGCTTTTGTGGAAATGGGGGTTTTCGCTGATGAAATTCTCGTGGGACGAGAACAAATGCGTGAAATTGCACCGCCCGCCCCCTGATATGCGAATTTTCTCACCGGGGCGGTCCGCATGGTCTATGAGACAGACCGAGCGGTGTCTGCGTCCAGCGACGGCGGACGCCATCAAACCGGCCGCGCCTGCGCCGATGATGATCACGTCGAAGTCGTGATCCGTCTGCTGGGGGTCTCGGTCGTTCACGGCGCGTGCCTTATGCGGGGCCGCGCGCAGACGCAATTGCGAGGCGCAACGCCCCGCACACCGCGTCGCAGCGAAAGGGGCCGGATGCAGACCATCGCCAAATGCGCCGCCCTTGCCGGTCTGGTCTTGCTGTCCGCCTGCGCGAGCTATCCCGAAGAGGAAGCCAACTTCCGCTTCGCCGCCGCAGCACCGCTGCGGGATTTCAACATCGCCCAGCAGCCCATTCCGGGACAGCTGAACGCGCTCTACCAGCCCTATGGCTATGTCGATCAGACGGGCTGCACGGCCTGGACGCGGGAGATCGACGAGTTGCAGGCCGCGCTGGAGGTCAATGAAGGCCGCCGCGTGGGCTTCCGGCGCGACAACGAGACCTTCGTCGGACGCACGGGCAACCTGCGCGATGTCGGCGTGGCGGCGCTGGCATCCAGCGCGATCCCGCTGCGCGGCGTCGTCCGGCAGGCCAGCGGCGCGTCGCGCTTCCAGCAGCGCGCCGAACAGGCATCGGACCGGGCACGCTACCGGATCGGCTATCTGGTCGGGTTGGGCCGGGCGCACCGTTGCCCCGGCTTCGGCACGTTGCAACAGGTGCAGCCCGTCACGGTGTCACCCCAGTACCGGCCCCAGACCTACCCCCCACACCCCCGACAGGCGGGGCCGCGCCCCGTCACAACTCTCCCCCACGGCGCATCAGTTCGACGCGGAGCAGCCCGGCCACGGTGATCGCATCGGTGATGCGGCCCGCATCGATCGCGGCCAGCGCCGCCTCCATCGGGACGAAATGGCGGGTGATGTCTTCCGTGCCTTCGGGCGAGGCCTCTCCGTGGGAGAGGTCGGTGGCGAGGAAGACCTGCCCCCATTCGTCGGTCACGGAATTGGAGGTGTGGATGTCGAAGAGGCGCACGAGCCGCCCAGCCGTGATGCCCGTCTCTTCGCGCAATTCCCGGCGGGCGGCCTCTTCCATCCCTTCGGACTGCGGCACGCCGCCTTCGGGCAGTTCCCAGCTGTAGCGGTCCAGCGCGTAACGCGTCTGTCCGACCATCCACACGCCCGGCACGCCGTCCCGCACCTCGTAGGGCACCACGCCGCAGGCGCGGTTGTGGAAGCGGGTCACCCAGTATGTGCCGGGCGCGCCGTCGGGGCGCGTCACCTCGTGCTGTTCGAGCCGCGTCCAGGGCGTGTCGTGCAGGACGCGCACGCCGTGTGTGCGCCACGGATTCGGAGGGTCAGGGGGGAATGTCATGGAAGAGCCCTAGCAGGCCCGTGGCAGTGAGGAAGGGATTCGAACCCTCGATACGGGGATACCGTATACACGCGTTCCAGGCGTGCGCCTTCAACCACTCGGCCACCTCACTTCACGGCGCCTGCTAGGCAGCGCGGCCTATAGCGGCACAATCCGGGTTCCGCAATCACCTGCTTGCGACTAATGCAGCCCAAAACCAGACGAGGACCATGACCGCTTTTCACACCGTTTCCGGCACCAACGACGCCGCTTTCGTCTTCGCCGACCATGCCTCGAACCGCGTCCCGGACTGGGTCGGGGAGCTGGGCGTGTCGCGCGAGGACATGCAGCGGCACATCGCCTGGGACATTGGCAGCGAAGCGGTGGCGCGCGGCCTGTGCGAGCGGCTGGGCTGCGCCGGACATGTTTGCGGCTTCTCCCGCCTGGTGATCGACGCGAACCGCCACCCCGCAGCGCCGGGGCTGATCCCGGCGACGAGCGACGGCACGGATATTCCGGCGAACCGTGCGCTGACGCCCGATGCGAAGGATGCCCGGACGGTGCGTCTTTACAGCGCCTATCACGAGCGCCTGCGCACCGAACTGGAAGCCCGCCCCGGCACGCTTGCCCTCTCCATTCACAGCTTCACCCCGCAACTGCGCGGCCAGCCCAAGCGCAAGACCGATGTCGGCCTTCTGGTGAAGGAAGACGAGGAGACGGCGGACAGGTTCGTGGCGGAGATGTCGCGCGTCGCGCCGGAGCTGCGGGTGGAGATCAACCAGCCCTACTCCGCTTACGACCTGAACTTCACCGTGGATCACAATGTCGTGCCGCTGGGCCTACGCCACCTTGCGATCGAGCTGCGCCAGGACCACATCGCATCCGAAACCGGGGCCATGCGTATGGCTGACAGGCTCGCCGCCGCGATCCGCCCCCTGCTCTAGGAGACTGCTATGCTCGCCACCCAATCCACCCACTCCGTCAACGGCGCCGACATGTTCGACGCCTTCCCCGAAGGCTCCGAGCAGGCCCTGTTCGGCATGGGCTGCTTCTGGGGCGTGGAGCGCATTTTCTGGAAGCTGGACGGCGTCCACGTGACCTCCGTCGGCTATGCGGGCGGGTCGGACACGACGCCGGACTATAAGCGCGTCTGTTCAGGCCGCACGGGCCACGCGGAAGTCGTGCACGTCGTCTTCGACCCGGCCGTCATCACCTATGACGAGCTGCTGAAGGTCTTCTTCGAGAACCACGATCCCACGCAGGGTAACCGCCAGGGCAACGATGTCGGCTCGCAGTACCGGTCCGCCATCTACACCTATTCGGACGAACAGGCGGAAGCGGCGCGGGATGCAAAGACGCGCTACGAGGCGGCGTATGGCCGTCCGGTCACGACGGAAATCGCGCCCGTTCCCGAGTACTACCCGGCCGAGGACTACCATCAGCAATATCTCGCCAAGAACCCACAAGGATACTGCAACCACGGCCCGACGGGCGTGAGCTGCCCCATCCCGCAGCGCGTCTCCGCCTAAGCCGCATGCGCCTGGCTACGGTCGCGCGGATCGGCCT
>CAYULR010000225.1:0-4738 GCA_964445685.1 uncultured Algimonas sp. | reverse complement strand
ATCCCAATGCCTCGCCGAACCTGTCCTGCCGTATGTTTACCGCGAGTCATGAGACGCTTATCTGGGCGCGCACGTCCAAGAAAGACAAGCACCACTTCGACTACCCGGCCATGAAGCATGGCGACTGGCGGGGCGATGCGCTCAAGAAGCCGGACAAGCAGATGCGCTCGGTCTGGAGCATTCCGCTGACCAAACCGTCGGAGAAGACGTTCGGCAAGCACCCGACGCAAAAGCCCGAAGCGCTGCTGGAGCGGGTCGTGCTGGCGAGCACCCGGCCCGGCGACCTAGTCCTGGATCCGTTCTGCGGCTCCGGCACGACGGGCGTGGCGGCGGTGCGGCACGGGCGGCGGTTTGTCGGCATCGACATGGACGACGCCTATCTGCACGGCATCGCGCAGCCACGGATTGCAGCGGAGATAGAGTCGCGGGACGCGGCTCCGGCGCTGGGGAGCGGGTCGGAGGAAGCGGACTTCCAAGACTATCTGGCGGAAATTATTGCGGAGGATAGCGCAAAGTCGTCATAGCCACAGACGGCGCGACCCTTGACCCACCGCATGACGCCACTCCCTCCATCCGCTATCCCATGCACAGGAGGACACACCATGACCCGACTGTTTCCCGCTCTCACCCTCACTTTGGCCGCCATTGCCCTCGCCGCCTGCACCACCACTGCCCCCGCACCCAACTACCCCGACCCTGCCAGCGCCGCCGCCACCGGCTGGACGCAGGACCGTTTTGACACGTGGGTCGAGGCGCGGGCCGGAACCGGCGAACCCGTCCACTGGTATTCCATCGGCACGCTGCGCGCCTTTCCGGGCGGGGAGCTACTCTACACGCTGGAGGGCTATGACATCAGCAATGCGCGGCGCGTGTCGCAGACCAAGGCGGAGCAGTATTCGCGCAAGATCTACATCTACCGCGACGCGCAGACGGGCGAGGTCGTGCGGGAGGTGAACGGCGCGCCGGTCGAGGCGATCGCCTATCCGTACCAGTTCATTACCTACGAGCTGAAAGAGGGCGAGGACGGCGCGGCCTATCTGGAGACGTTCGTCGAGCAGGGCCAGGAGCCGCGCGTGCAGCGCATCGGCCCCGGCACGGAAATCACCGTGCGACAGGTGGGCGATCTGCAGCTCTACACCGCGCCGCTCTTCCTCGACTTCCGGCTACCTAACGGGACGCAATACCAGACGTTCGAGAACTACGACTTCGTCATCCCGAACGACGCCGCCGCCGGGCCGGGCATGATCACTTTCATGCGCTACGGGCCACTGCCGGAGTTCGCGAAGAGCGAGGGCGTCACCATGGGCGCGATGCACATGCAGACCTGGCGCATCGACGATTACCGCGACGTTCCCGCGACCTTGCGCGACTATGTCGAGGCGGATGCGCCGCTCTACGCGGCGCCGCCTTCGAACCTCGCGGACATACGCCGCCTGCAAGGGCGCGGCGCGAAATGACGGTGAAGCGCGCTTTCGTCGACGGCCCGTTCGGGCAGGTTCATTTGCGCGATAGTGGTCCCGCTGAGGGCGGCAAGTGCCCCCTCCTCTGCCTCCACCAGTCGCCAAAGAGCGGGAAGGAGTTCGCGAACATCCTGCCGAAACTGGCCAAGGATCGCCGCGTCGTTGCCGTCGACAGTCCCGGTCACGGCGAGAGCGACTTGCCGCCCAGCGAGGCGGACGCAACGATCGAGGCCTTCGCCCGGTCCGCCTGGGCTGCTGTGGATGCGCTGGGACTGGGACAGGTCGATATTCTCGGCCACCATACAGGCGCGAAGGTCGCGACCGAGATGGCCTATCAACGCCCGGACGATGTCGGCACGATCGTCATGGTCTCCGCCCTCGTCCTGACGCCCGAAGAGGTCGCGGCGTTCAAGGACCAGTTCCAGGAAATCCCGCTCGACGAAGCCGGCACGCGCTTCTCCAACATGTGGGAGAAGAGCATCGAGCATCGCGGCCCCGGCGTGTCGCTCGAAGACCTCGCCGCCAGCTTCGCGGAAAACCTGCGCGCGGGTGAGGCTTATGAGTGGGGACACAAAGCGGCGTTCGCCTATAACGCGCACTTCCCGGACCGGGTCGCGACGCTGGACCATCGCATCGTCGTTCTAAACCCGAAGGACATGCTCTTCGACCTGACCCCGCGCGTCGCTCCGCTTTTGAAAAACGGCCGGGTCGAGGATCGTCCCGAATGGGGCTTCGGCTTCATGGACGCGGACACGGAAAATGCCGCAGCCGCTATCCTCAACGCGCTGGACGCGGAGGCTTAACAAGTCCGGGGCGGCGCACTAAGCGCTGCTCCAATGACAGCTGACGTGAAAATCTGCGGCCTGACTCGCACGGAAGACGTTGTGGCAGCGCGGGACGCGGGCGCAGCAATGCTCGGCTTCGTCGTGGCAGCGCAGAGCCCGCGGCGGGTCGAACTGACCGATGTCGCGCCCTTGCTGGCGCAGGCCGGAGACTGCGCGACCGTCGCCGTGACCGTCGATCCGGACGACGCACTGGTCGCAGGCATCCGGGACGCAGGCTTCACCCATATCCAGCTCCACGGTTCGGAAACACTGCAGCGCACGGCGGAGATCGCGCGCAGCGGCCTCACCGTCATCAAGGCTGTTCCGGTCGAAACGGCCGATGATGTGAAGCTCGCCACGGAATATAGCGGCGCGGCCGACCTGCTGCTGTTCGATGCCAAACCGCCCAAGGGTTCGGACCAGAAAGGCGGGCACGGCCTCGCCTTCGACTGGGACGTTCTGCGCGTGGCACCGACGCCCAAACGCTTCGCGCTCGCCGGAGGCCTTTCACCGGATACGGTCGCCGAGGCCGTCCGCGTCACGCGGGCGTCGATCGTGGATGTCTCGTCTGGCGTCGAGGCCGCTCCGGGCGTAAAGGACGCCGCCCTCATCCGCGCCTTCATGGCCGCCCTGAACGGATCCGACACGTGACAGCTCACACGACCAACGCAACCTACCCCGACGAACGCGGCCGCTTCGGCGAGTTTGGCGGGCGCTTTGTCGCCGAAACGCTCATGCCGCCGATCCTGTCGCTGGAAAAAGCCTATGAGGAGGCGAAGGCCGACCCGAGCTTCCAAGCGGAGCTGGACGACTTCCTGACGCACTATGTCGGGCGGCCTTCGCCGCTCTATTTCGCGGAACGGCTCACGGAGCACGCGGGCGGGGCCAAGATCTACTTCAAGCGCGACGAGCTGAATCACACAGGCGCGCACAAGATCAACAATTGCATGGGCCAGCTCCTGCTCGCCAAGCGCATGGGCAAGCGGCGCATCATCGCCGAAACCGGCGCGGGGCAGCACGGCGTGGCGACGGCGACGGTCGCGGCTCGACTTGGCATGGAGTGTATCGTGTATATGGGCGCGGTCGACATTGTCCGGCAGAAGCCCAACGTCTTCCGCATGCGCCTCCTGGGCGCGGAAGTGCGCGCGGTGCATAGCGGCACGGCGACGCTCAAGGATGCGATGAACGACGCGCTGCGCGACTGGGTGACGAACGTGGAAGACACTTTCTACTGCATTGGCACGGTTGCGGGGCCTCACCCGTACCCAGCCATGGTCCGCGACTTCCAGGCCGTCATCGGCGTGGAAGCGAAAGCGCAGATCCAGGCGCGCGAAGGCCGCCTGCCCGACGCGGTCGTGGCCTGCATTGGCGGCGGATCGAACGCCATGGGCCTGTTCCACGCTTTCGTGCCGGAAACCGACGTGCGCCTCATCGGCGTGGAAGCCGCCGGGCGCGGCGTGGATAGCGGACTGCACGCCGCGTCTCTGACAGGTGGCAAGCCCGGCATCCTGCACGGCAACCGAACTTATCTTCTGCAAGACAGAGAAGGCCAGATCGCCGACGCGCACAGCATCAGCGCAGGCCTCGACTATCCCGGCATCGGGCCGGAACATGCGTGGCTGCACGATACGGGCCGCGCGGAGTATGTCAGCGCGACGGACGACGAGGCGCTTGAACACTTTCAGCTCTGCGCAAAGCTCGAAGGCATCCTCCCTGCGCTGGAGCCGAGCCATGCTCTCCCCCGCACGCTCGACCTCGCCAAGGAGCTAGGACCGGACGGACTGATCGTCATGAATATGTGCGGCCGCGGCGACAAGGACGTCTTCACCATCGCGGATGCGCTGGGCGAGAATATCTCCGAAGGGACCGAAGGATGAGCGCGCGTCTCCAAGCTGTCTTCGCCAAGGATCGCCCCGCCTTCGTCGCCTACATCATGGGCGGCGATCCGGACCGGGAGACGTCGCAGCGCGTGATGAACGCCCTGCCCGACGCGGGCGTGGATATCATCGAGCTGGGCTTTCCCTTCACAGATCCGATGGCGGATGGACCCGTCATCGAGGAAGCGGGCATTCGCGCGCGCAAGGGCGGGGCTTCGCTCCGCTCCGTGCTGGCCATGGCGACGGAGTTCCGCAAGGACGATGCCGACACGCCGATCATCCTGATGGGCTACGCGAACCCAGTCTATTATATGGGCTACGCGGCCTTTGCCGAGGCCGCCGAAGCGGCTGGTGTAGATGGTGCGATCATCGTGGACCTGCCCCCAGAGGAAGACGGACCGCTGCGTGCCGAGATGGATGCGCGCGGACAGTCGCTCATCCGGCTCGCGACGCCGACCACGGATGCGGCGCGCCTGCCCAAGGTCGTCTCCGGCAGTTCGGGCTTTGTCTATTATGTCAGCATGACGGGCGTGACGGGTGCCGCTCTGGCGTCTGGCGGATCGGTCGCCGATCAGGT
>CAYULR010000224.1:0-4745 GCA_964445685.1 uncultured Algimonas sp. | reverse complement strand
CGGCGCGTCCCCAAAGGACGCGAAGGGGAACTCTCCCCGAAGCCCATCAAGGTCGATGCTCACGCATCGGCCTTTTTTTTTGCCACATCCTCCAACTCTTCGCTCATTCCCGCGTTCGCGGGAATGAGCGAAGAGAGGAGAGATGCAAGCTCCGCCCTAACGGACTTCCTGCTTTACCCTAACCCCGCCGCGCCCGGTTCCCGAACTTCAGCTTGTCGTCGATCGTCACAGGCGCCACATTCCCATTCCGGCGCGCCTCGTAGACCTGCATGTTTTCCATCACCCGCATCACGTAATTGCGCGTCTCGGAAAACGGGATCTTCTCGACCCAGTCGATCGGGTCGATCTGGCCGGTGCGGGGGTCGCCATTGCGTTCGATCCATTGGCGCACGCGGCGCGGGCCGGCATTGTAGGCGACGGCGGCCATGATGTAGCTGCCGTCATAGTCTTCCAGCAGGTCGTTCAGGTGCAGCGCGCCGAGCATTGCCCCGTAGTCGCGGTCCGTGATCAGCCGGTCGCGGTCATAGCGAATGTTGTGCCGACGGGCCGTGGCGCGCGCCGTGGCGTTGATCATCTGCATCATGCCCATGGCGCTGGCCGAGGACACGGCGTTGGCGGAAAACTCGCTCTCCTGCCGGGCGATGGCGTAGACGAAGGGAATGTCGAACAGTCTGGGGTCCAGGCGTTCGATGGGATCGATGATCGGATAGCCCGCTTCCGTCAGCATGGACTGGAAGCGTCCCGACTGCTTGGCCGCGCGGATGGACGGACGCATCTGTCCGTAGTCGGCGGCGAGCTGGCTGAGCAGGGCGAGCTGGTCCAGCGACGGGAGCAGGTCGTCCATCGCGTAGGAGAAGGTGGCGAACAGGCGTTCGTCGCCCGCTTCGCCGATCAGACGCAACGCCTTGATGCGCGGGTCGGCGTCGAACCGCTGCCGCTCCGTGGGCGATACGATCTGCGGCGGCAGCGTCAGGCGCGCCACGTCGCCGAGCGCGCGGCTGGCGGCGAGCTGCCCGTAATAGGTGTTCGGGTAGAGCGCCGCCTTGTCGTAGGAGGCCCGCGCCGCCATCCCGTCTCCCAACGCCTCCAGCGCCCGGCCGTCCCAGTAATGGGCGCGCGCCAGGCTGATGGGGGAGGTCACGCCCGCTTCGAGCCGTTGGAAATGCTGCACGGCGCGCTGCGGGTCGTTCAGCTTCGTCAGGGCGAGCCAGCCCCCCATGAATTCGGACTCGTAGAAGGCCGGGCCGCTCTCCGCGCCCAGATTGAGCGTGAGGTTGTAGGCGTTGGGCCAGTTCTTTTGCGCGATGGACCAATTCGCCATCAGGCGTTTTTCGGTCCAGGTCCGCTCGCGCCCGCGTTCCGTCCCGGCGGGCTCGTCGATCTCCAGATAGAGCGGCAGGGCGTATTCCTGCGATCTTTGACGCCTGCGCCAGCGGGCCCGCTCGTAGAGAAAGCCCGGATCACCCGCGCGGCTTTGCGGGACGGCGTTGACGGCAGACTGTACGCCCCGGTTTGAGGCCAGGCGCATGCGCGCGTTCATTACGACACGGTCGGAATTGCTCATGTGCGGGAGAAGCGCCTGGGCCTTCGAAAAATGGCTCCGGCCCAGCCAGATCAGGTGGTCCGCCCGCGCGGCGTGGTCCTGTGCATTCAGCCGCGTATTGTGGCGTTGGAAGATCTTGCGCTGACGGTCGCGCGTCAGGCGCGCTTCGCGCCAAGCCGACTTCAGCCAGCGGTCCCCGGTCGCACGGTCCCCGAGCGCGTAATAGGCATCGGCCAGCACGGCCCGCCCTTCGCCGGAAACGGGCTCACGGCCCTGGAACCAGTCGATCGTCTGTTGCGGGGGCAGCGGATCGTCGAACAAGCGGCCTTCGGCCTTGGCGCGGATCGACACCATGCGCGGCCAGTCGGGCAGGCCCGTGACTGCGGCGTTCAACCAACCGTCCGAGACATTGGGGTCCCGCGCGGCCCGGTGCCACAGAAGGAGGTTCTTCGCCGTCGGGTCCTGGATTGCATTGCGCGCACCGATCAGGGTGCGCCAGTCGCCGCGCCGCGCCGCCGACAGCCCGCGCCGGAGCTGCATCGCATCGGCGGAGGTCAGGATTTCCGACAGGTTCTGCGGAGCGGGTTTCAGCCGGGGCAGGGGGGCAACATTGCTCTGCCCCGCAACGGGCGTGACGGTCCGGGCCTGTGCGAAGGCAGGCTGGGTCAGCCCGGCGCAGAGAGCCGCGCAGGCCGTGGCGGTGATGCAGACAAGCCGTATGTTCACTCAGGCGTTCCTTCCACGAAATCGTGCCGGGACTGCCGTGCTTCGGCCACGCTTGCAAGACAGATGACAATCCGCCAAAGCGCGCCCGAACGAAGCGCGGGACAGCACGGTTAGAGGAACGACGCACATGCTAAAAGGCTCCATCACAGCCTTGGTCACGCCCTTCACGGAAGACGGCCTCGACGAACAAGCGTTTCAGGATCATGTCGAATGGCAGATCGAGAGCGGCACGCACGGGCTCGTGCCCTGCGGCACGACGGGCGAGAGCGCGACCCTGACCCACGAGGAGCACAAGCGGGTCATCCGTCTCTGTGCCGAAGCCGCGAATGGCCGCGTGCCGGTGATCGCCGGTGCGGGATCGAACGAAACGCGCGTGTCCGCCGAGTACGCTCAGGTCGCCAAGGATTGCGGTGCGGACGCGGCCCTGGTCGTGTCGCCCTACTACAATAAACCCAGCCAGGAAGGGCTTTACCAGCACTTCAAGGTCGTCGCCGAAGCCAGCGACATCCCGATCGTGGTCTATAATATTCCGAGCCGCAGCGTCGTGGACATCACGAACGAGACGATGGGCCGCCTCGCGCAGTTGCCGGGCATCATCGCCTGTAAGGACGCCACGGGCGACATTGCGCGCGTGCAGGGCCTGACGGACCGTTGCGGGGCGGACTTCATCCAGCTGTCGGGTGACGATCCCACATCGCTGGGTCACTTCATGCATGGCGGCCGGGGCGCGATCAGCGTGGGCTCCAACATCGCGCCGCGCCAGTATGCGGATTTCCACAATGCGATGATGGCCGGGGACTTCGCAGAAGCGCAGAGGCTGAACGCTCTGCTCGACCGGCTTCACAAAGATTTGTTCATCGATCCCAGCCCCGCGCCCGCGAAATACGCGCTCTCGCTGCTGGGCCGGATGGACGACCGGGTGCGCCTGCCCATCACGCCCTGCCGCGAGGAAACGAAGGCGAAGGTCCGCTCCGCCATGATCCGCGCGGGGATCGACCTCTAGATGGCGAAGAAGAAAAAGCCCGCGCTGGGCGAGAACGGCCAGCTGATCGCGGAGAACCGCCGCGCCCGCTTCGACTATGCGGTCGAGGAGACGATGGAGGCAGGCATCCAGCTGACCGGTACGGAGGTGAAGAGCCTGCGTCTCGGAAAAGCCAATATCGCGGAAAGCTACGTCGATGTGGACGGCAACGAGGCGTTCCTGATCAATGCGAACATTCCGATCTACGAACCGGCGGCGCAGTTCAACCACACGCCGACACGTCACCGCCGCCTCCTGCTGAAGCGCAAGGAGATCAACCAGCTGATCGGCGAGACGCAGCGCAAAGGCCGCACCATCGTGCCGCTGAAGATCTACTTCAACGAACGCGGCCTGGTGAAGCTGCTCGTCGGCGTGGCGACCGGCAAGCAGGCGCATGACAAGCGCGACGTGAAGAAGAAGCGTGACTGGCAGCGCGACAAGGCGCGCATCATGCGGGAGCGCGGCTAGCACACTCCCGCTTCTGTCTGCGGCTACAGCTTGAAGCGGTAGCCGACGGAGACGGTGAAGTTCTCATACTCCGAGTCCAGCAGGACGCCGCCATCCGCAGGCGAAACCCGTTCGAACTTGACGTCGGTCGCGTCGATGTAGCGCGCGTCCAGGAAGACATCGATGCGCGGCGTGAGCGGCGTGCTCAGCCCTGCAATGCCTTGGTAGACGAAGGACGTGTCATTGTCGTCGAAGTCGACGGCGCGGTACAGGAAGTCGTTGTCGATGAAGCTGATGCCCGCGCCGACGCCGACATAGGGCGTGATCGCCGAGCTGTTCGGGAAGTCGTAATAGGCGTTGGCAAGAAAGCTGTAGCTCTCCGCGCCGCTGCCGGCGAAGCTCTGGTCGTTGCCGTTGAAGGCCAGCGACTGGCCGTCATTGCGGCGGAAGGCCAACTCACCTTCCAGGCGGAGCGTCTCCGAGACGCGGTAGCCGATATAGCTGCCCGTTGCGAAGCCATCGTCGAAGGTCGTTTCCACGAGGCGGCCCTGGCCCGTCGCCGTCTGGCCCGTGCTGGTCTGGTCGGACGTGGCGTTGTAGCCGAGCGAACCGCCCAGATACCAGTTGGAGGACGGTGCGCGGGTCAGGTAGTCGCGAAGGTCATTGGCCTGGGCATCCTGCGTGACGAGGCTGGAAGCGGCGAGGGCGAGTGCCGAGGCGACGGCAAGTTTTGCGGTGGTGTTCATCTGTGGGTCTCTACGTGTTTTCTGCGCAACGGGGCTGCGCTTCGAGAGGCCCGATAGAGGGATGGAGCGGAGGCTCAACGGCCTCACGGACGGTTGTGATGTAGAGCGCCGGTTTCGTGATGTGCGGTCACGGGGGCGTGAGTTTGTTTAATAATATGGGTTGCAGCTTGGTTCGAAGCTGGAGTTCCTCCCCCGGGCCGGGGGGGGTGCCGCGCTATGCGAGGCGGAGGGGGCCGAACGTGTGGTGATTCGACAAAGCTAG
>CAYULR010000223.1:0-4795 GCA_964445685.1 uncultured Algimonas sp. | reverse complement strand
CACAGCCCAAGGGACGCTCCGGGCGAGGCACATCGTCTGCACTCTTCCCCTGCCCGCGCTGGAGCGCATTGGCGGCGTGCCGGGCCTGAACCCGGCCCAGCGCGAAGCGCTCGAAAGCCTGCCCTACACCCAGATCCGGCAGGTCCACATGCGTGCGACCCGCCCCTTCTGGGAGGCGGACGGTATCGGCCCCAGCGTCTGGACAGACACGGATGTGGAGCGTGTGTTCGCCGGAACGGGCGAAGACGGCGGTCTGAGCGGGTTTCATCGCGGCTGGGTCAACGGAAACGGCACGCAGGCTTGGCGCGGCGAGGATGCCGCACAGCGCTATATCGACGCCTACGCCGCGATGCGCCCTTCCGCCGACGGCGCACTGGACCCACTCGCCCTGGTGGACTGGACGGAGACGAACCCGTTTGCGGGCGGAGCCTACTACCACTGGGCGCCGGGACAGGCGGCGCGTCTGGCCCCGACGTTGGGCGATCCGGTCGGCAGCCTGTTTTTCGCCGGAGAACATCTCGGGATGTTGCACACGGGCATGGAAGCCGCCATGGAGTCCGCCGAGCGCGCGGCGCTGGGAATCATGGAGGCGGCGGCGTGAGCGTGCGACGCGGACATTTGGCGGAAATGGCAGACGGGGCGCGCAGCCCCGAGCTCGACTTCCTCTTCTCGGAAGGGCGGGAACGTCACTTCGAACCCGGCGAACACCTGATCACCGAAGGCGAACGGACCGACTATTTCTTCGACGTTCTGGACGGCACGGTCGCTCTCGCCCGCAATGGCCGGGACGGACGACGGCAGATCCTGTCCTTCCTGGGCGCACGGCAGTTCCTGGGCGCGAGCTCCACGCAGCGCTACCCGAACCTCGCCACGGCTCTGACGCCCGTCACGGCGATCATCTACCCGCGCGCGGCGCTGGAACGCGCACTGGAAACCACGCCGGGTTTCGCCTCAAAGTTCCGGACCGTTCTGACGCGCATTCTCGAGTCCGCGCACGACCACGTCTACACGATCGGCCAGCGCAGCGCGATCGAGCGGGTCGCCTCCTTCCTGCTCTACCTGCGCGCCAACCAGGCCCGTTTCGATCCCGTGGGTCCGCGCGACAAGTCGGTCCACATCGACCTGCCCATGACGCGCCTCGACATTGCGGACTTTCTCGGACTGACCATCGAGACCGTCAGTCGCGCCTTTTCCTCGCTGAAACGCTCCGAGACCATTGCCTTCAAGGACAGTCATTCCTGCCAGATCCTGAACCTCGACCGCATCCGCGAACTGGGCGGGCGCGAGGACTTCACAGAACATCGCGGACGCGCCTGACGCGCAACCCGCTTGGAAAAAGTCAAGGGCGGTCCGTTTGCGCCCGGCTAACCGTGTCCCACCACGAACAAGGACACGGACATGAGCAACCCCCTCAAGGAACAGATGCCCACGCTGGCACGCCACGAAGGCATCTGGGAAGGCACGTACCGCCATTACGACGCCGACGGGAACAAAACGGACGAGCACCATTCCAAGCTGGTCTGCCGTTTCCCTGAAGACGGCCATCCCTATCACCAGACGAACTACTACACGTGGGACGATGGCCGCACGGAAACGCGCGACTTCCCCGCCACCGTCGCCGAAGGCCGCCTGCGCTGGGACAATGAGTTCATCCAGGGCTGGGCCGCGGATGTGAAGCTGGACGATTACGGCCGCTCCACCATGCTGAACTGGACCCGCACGGGAGAGCCGGACCTCTATCTCTACGAGATGATCCAGATCAGCGACTGCGGCAAGAAACGTGCGCGTGTCTGGCAATGGTTCAAGAACGACCAGCTCATCTCCCGCACGCTGGTAGACGAGCGCAAGATCAGCGACGACTGGTCCGGCCACTAAGAACTGGCATCATTCCAAAGAAAAAGGCGCGCCCGGCAGGACGCGCCTTTTTTGTGCCTTGTTCGCCCTTTTTAGGACGGAGGAGCGACCTGGAGGGACAGGCTCGCACCACGGCTGCGTTCCGTGAAGGGGAAGGTGTAGAAGATATGGCTGCCGACCTTCACCGTGCGCTTCAGCGTCTTGTTCCAGACCGGATTGACGTAGTCCGTGTGGTAGTGCGTGGAGCGGCCCACGACACTGCGCGGTGTCTGCGTCATGACGTATTTGGCGACTTCCGTCGCGCGGTCCCAGGCTTCGCCGACCGGCTGGCGGTCCATGGAGCCGTCGCAGGTAAAGCTGAACTGGCAGCCCGTCCGGCGTTCGGCGCCCTGGTAGACGACGTTGCAGATCGAGTCGGGATAGTGACGCGACAGAACGCGGTTCTGCACGACCTGGGCCACGGCCACCTGGCCTTTGCGGCTTTCGCCGCGCGCTTCGTAATAGACGGCTTCGGCCAAGCAGTTGGCTTCGCGCATCGTCGCTTCGCTGAGTTTGCGAAGGCTGGATGTGTCGCTGTCGATCGTGCTCAGTTCCTGGCGCGTCTGCTGCAGCGGCGTGTCGGACAGGGTGTCCGGACCGTACAGGTTCACGAGGCGCTGCACGGAGCCGCGCTCGGCGGACTGTTCCGGCAACTGCAGAAAGTCGGAGGCTGTTGCAACGATGTCGGACTCGACCCGTTGATTGGAGGCCTTCTCGGCCGCGGCAGGAAGGGCGATGGAACCCGCAGCGACGGCTGCGAGGCCAATGGCCCAACCTGTAAGAATCTGTCGCTTCGGTGTCATGTCCGAATGCTCCCCATTTTGGTCCTCACCGGGATGCAAGTCGCGGGCCTGAAAGCCGCGCCATGTAAGAGGCGATGGTCCATGCTGGATCATACGCCGCTGGCAATCACGATGTAAGGTTTAATCAAAGTTAACCGCCGCAGAACGCGGCGTCCGTTATTTCTCGTTAACGGAAGTGAACTGTTTCATGCACTGGATATAGGAGATTCCGCCGAAATCACAAGCATGAGGCCTCCAAATTAGAATTTCATGACAACATTCTAATGGAACCGGTAATATGCTTTAAGAAACCGCGACTTACGCGGCTTCTATCTTCAACTGTTTGAAGCGCGGATGTGGGCCTGGGCTGCGGCCAGACGGGCGATCGGAACACGATAAGGGGAGCAGGACACGTAATCGAGGCCCACGCGCTGGCAGAAGTCGATCGAGGCCGGGTCGCCGCCATGTTCGCCGCAAATGCCGAGTTTCAGCCCGTTTTTCGCGCCGCGCCCACGCTCTGTCGCGATTCGCACCAGGTCGCCCACGCCGTCCTGGTCCAGTGTCACGAACGGGTCCTTGTCCATGATTCCGGCCCGGACATAGTCCGGCAGGAACTTGCCCGCATCGTCGCGCGACAGGCCGAACGTGGTCTGCGTCAGGTCGTTCGTGCCGAAGCTGAAGAAGTCGGCCTGGCTGGCGATACGGTCGGCGCGCAAAGCCGCGCGGGGGAGCTCGATCATCGTCCCGACCGAGTAGTCAGACGCACCGATATCAGCCGCGACCGCGTCGATCCGGCCGCGCAGGATTTCCAGCTCTTTTTCGCTGCTGACCAGCGGCACCATGATTTCCGCGACAGGACGGCTGCCCGTCTCTTCCGCGACCAGGGCCTGCGCTTCCAGAATGGCGCGCGCCTGCATTTCGTAGATTTCCGGATAAGAGATGCCCAGACGGCACCCGCGGTGACCGAGCATGGGATTGGTTTCCGCCAACTCCCTCGCCCGCGCCATCAGTTCGTTCGCCGGAATGTTGATCGTCTCCGCCAGCGCTTCGATGTCCGCTTCCGTATGCGGCAGGAATTCGTGCAGCGGCGGGTCCAGCAGCCGGATCGTGCAGGGCCGGCCTTCCATGATGCGGAAGATGGCGGCGAAGTCCTCGCGCTGGACCGGCAGGATCTTGTCGAGCGCCGCGCGCCGCGCCTCTTCGCTATCGGCCAGGATCATCTCGCGGAAGTGGGCCAGACGGTCCGCCTCGAAGAACATGTGCTCCGTGCGGCAAAGCCCGATGCCTTCCGCGCCGAAGTCTCGGGCCGTCTTCACGTCCAGCGGCGTTTCGGCGTTGGTCCGCACGGCCAGGCTGCGCGCCTCGTCGGCCCAGCCCATCACCTTGGCGAAGTCGCCGGAGAGCTCTGGCTGGATCATGGCGACCTCGCCCGCGAAGACCTGCCCCGTGGCCCCGTCGACCGTGACCGTATCGCCCGCCTTCACCGTGCGTCCCGCGCAGGTGAACTCGCCCGCCGCGTAGTCGATGCGGATATCGCCCGCGCCGGACACGCAAGGCGTACCCATACCGCGCGCCACCACGGCGGCGTGGGAGGTCATGCCGCCCCGCGCCGTGACGATGGCCTCAGCCGCATGCATGCCGTGAATGTCCTCAGGCGACGTCTCGACCCGGACCAGAATAACCTTGTGCCCGGCCTTGGCCTTGGCTTCGGCGTCGTCGGAGCTGAACACGACTTCGCCGATGGCCGCGCCCGGCGATGCGGGCAGCCCCGTCGCGATCACGGCGCGCTCGCCCTTTGGGTCGAGCGTCGGGTGCAGCAGCTGGTCCAGCGCCAGCGGGTCGATGCGCAGCAGCGCTTCGTCCGTCGTGATGGAGCCATCATCCGCCATGTCGACAGCGATCTTCAACGCGGCCCGCGCCGTGCGCTTGCCCGTACGGGTCTGCAGCATCCAGAGCTTGCCGCGTTCCACCGTGAACTCGATGTCCTGCATGTCGCGGTAATGGCGCTCCAGCGTCTCGAACGTCGCGGCCAGCTGCGCGTACACGTCGGGCAGCGCCTCTTCCATGGACGGTGCGGTTTCGCCCATATTCTCGCGCGCCTGCTTGGTGAGTGTCTGCGG
>CAYULR010000222.1:0-4805 GCA_964445685.1 uncultured Algimonas sp. | reverse complement strand
GCTTTACAACCGTATCCGCGAACGTCCCGAAGAAGTCGGCAATGCGGTCAACAACCGGCTGAAGACATTTCTCTTTTTCATGATGCCCTTTGCCATGCTGTTGGGCGCAGTCTTCATCCGGGGCCGGTCGAAGGCGATGCTCTACGACCACCTCGTCCACGCCGCCTATATTCACAGCTTCTCGTTCCTGCTGCTCTTCTTCTTCATCCTGCTGAGCCACTACACGGCGTTGCCGTGGAATGTTCTCTTGTTCAGCTACACGCTCATCCTTGTGATCTATTTGCCCTTGTCGGCGCGCGGGATGTTCGGGCGGAGTTGGTTCAAATCGTTCCTGACGGCTTGGGGAGTCGGGTCGATCTACTCCCTGATCATGTTCACGGCGTTTTCTGCGTTCGTGATCATGGCCATGGGAGACGTGGCGACCCGGATGGAGTCGGATCGCCGGGCCTTCTCATCGGAGCAAGCAACACCAATGCCGGATGAGGCTTCCCCTACTGCCCCTGCCCCAGCCCCGGCAGAACAGTAACTCCGGAACCAGCCAGCCCTTGCCTTGGAGCGCGGTCGCCAAACCACCAGAGGGTCGCAGCCGTTGCGGCGAAGACCACCGCATCGATCACGCTGCCGTCTTGCGTGAGCAGGAAGACCCCTGCCGTGATGATCCAGAGCAGCAGAGTCAGGACAGGACGCACAAGCCGCAGCGTATTGTTCACCCAGCGACTTGCCTCACCCAAAGCCGCCTCGGCTCTGAGCGAGGCCTCCAATCCGCGCCAGCTACCCGCCTGTTCCGTCAGCAC
Source organism: uncultured Algimonas sp. (assembly GCA_964445685.1). GTDB lineage: Bacteria > Pseudomonadota > Alphaproteobacteria > Caulobacterales > Maricaulaceae > Litorimonas. Next base: position 4,011 of record CAYULR010000222.1, on the reverse strand, counting down.
GATTTCCGCTTCGGTTTCCTGGGCGCGGGCGCGTTGATGCAGTTCGTGCAACTGGATTTCATGTCCCCAGCGGGCACGTTCCTGCTCGAACTGCTGCTTCCGTTCGAAGAAGCCTGCCACGCGCCCCAAGGCGGTGCCGACCAATCCGAAGATGCCGCCCGCAGCCGCGTCCGCGGCCAATGTCGTTAGTGTTGCCATGATTGTCTTGCCGATGTTGAGCCGTACCAGGTCCGGCGTGGACCGAGGTCGGCGTGGATGAATGTCAAATAGAAACCGAAGCCGGTGAAGCCTGCTTCACCGAGCGCATCGTGAAGCGCGAACCTGTCGTGGCCACGAAGGCTTATGTCCACGGCAAGCTTTAGGTGCTGTGAGCGCGGCGCTCCGCCGACACGGGCATTGTGGAGGCTGCACCGGTGGGCGGAGAGGATCTTAAACGGCTGCCCTACCCTGTCTCGGGCAGAGTGCAGGCGATCCATGAAATCAGGCCAATGGTAGGATTGGCCGCAGTGCCGGCAGGCCATCTCGGCAGCGGAGAACTCAGGCCAACGCCAGGACATACCGGCTGTTCCGCGACCGCCAACCGTCGGTCTGCTGAGGGTCGTAGAGCTAGCACCAGAAAGCCTGGACAGACTTCCATGTCTTCGGTGCAGCCCGGACGACCACATCTCACGCCCTGAATGAGCGTCTGTTTCAGGAGAGTTCTCGGTTCCGGCCATGTTGGAAATATGGTCCGGTTTTCGCGACCGCGAATACGATTGTCGAAAAAAACAAAAAAGCCCGCCGTTTGGCGGGCTTAAAAGCAAATCTTTACGCGGATTAGCGCGGACGGATCATTTGAAGAGGCTGAGCTTCTTCGCCTTCTTCGCAGCGAGATAGTAGAAGGTCACCCGAGACTTCAGGCGCTGGCCCTTCATCTCTTCGCAGACGGACTTCACAAGGTCCATCTGACCGTCCTCAAGACCGAGCTTCTTGGTCACGAAGCCTTTGGCGACACGCTTCAGCTCCGCTTCGTCCGAACAGGCGACAAGACTGCTGTCGCGGGATTTCAACGAGATGCCGCAATAGTCCACAATGTTCTGGACGACCTTGCGGGACGCGCGGGCGTCGTAGGCTTTCACTTTCTCATAGTACTTCTCGAAAGCGGCATCCTTATCGCTCGCGGCCTTGGTCGCCTTCTTCGCGACCGGCTTGGCCTTGACGGTGGACGCCTTCACGCCTGCGCCTTTGGCGAAGCCTTTGGCTTGCTTGACCCATTCGTCGCGCTGAATGCGGCCGGGGATCGAGTCGATCACACCTTCGACCATCTTGACGTCCTTGGCCTTCCACGCACCGATCTGACGGTAGTAGTAGATGCCCTTGTCGTTCAGGTCTTTCTCGAACTTCGGACCGATGCCCTTGATCTTCTTCAGGTCATCCGGCGCACCGTCTGTCGGGCCGTCCGTGTAGAGCACTTTCGGTTTCGGAGCCGCCTTGGCGACGGCTTTCGTCGTCTTCGCTTTGGTGACGGCTGTTTTCTTAGGCGCAGCGACGGCTTTCGTCTTGGAAGCCTTCTTAGCCGGAGCCTTCGCCTTGGGTGCATCAGCGGCATCGCCCATTTCCGCCAGTCGGCTGTCGAGATACTTCACGCGTGCTGCCAGATAGCGGTTCTGCCACTCCAGCGCGTAGGTATCGTCTGTATCCGTCGTCTTGGCCGTCACATCCGCGCTCGCCGCATCGGCTGCCGATGCGCTCGAAGCCAGTTGGGCCTTGAGGTCGGAGACTTCGCCTTCACGACCGAACAGACGACCTTCGAGATCCTGCACACGCGCGCGGAGACTGTCCGCTTCGGCCCGGAGTGCGCCCTCGCCCTCGATGGACAAGTCGCCTTCACGGACCTTGCTGGGCTTCAGAAACCAGCCGAGCAGAAAGCCGAGCGTACCAGCGATGATCGCCGGAATGATGTAGTAGGCTCCCAGGAAGCCGAAGAAGTTTTCCATAAGGGTGCCCTACTCTGCGGTGCTGACAATGAATTCGATGCGGCGGTTCTGCTCGCGACCTTCCTGCGTCTCGTTCGAGGACACTGGGTTGCGAGGCCCGAAGCCACGTGCGGACAGGCGGTTACGGTCGATTCCGCCTTGTTCGGTAAGGTAGAAGAGAACCGCATTCGCGCGGTCTTCCGATAGTTCTTGGTTGAAATCAGCCGAACCATCGCTGGACGTATAACCGTTGATTGCAATCCGGAAGGAGGGACACTGGTTGGCCGCGCTGGCCAGGTCGCCGAGCAAGTCGAAATTATCGTCGCCGCGGATGACCGCTTCACCTGGGCCAAAGCCGATTTTGCGCCCCTGCTTCAGATCGTCGAGAAGCCCCTGGCAGATCGTTTGCGAACTGGACTGTCCCACGGCAAGGCTGCGCGCGCCCGGAACGGAAACATTACCGACAAAGTTATAGCCGGTCAGGCCGTCGTCGGTGATACGCGAGAAGAGTTCGTCGCGGATGGAGGCGTCGCTGGTCTTGCCCTGCAAAGCCCCTTCCGTGTCTTCCAGGACCAGACGCCCCTCGTCGAGCCGTGCAAGCTTGCGGAAATATGCCCCAAGGGCGTTCGTCCACCGGTCGGGTGTCCCTTCCGCGAGTTCGATGGACTCGACCGCGACATTGTCGTTTCCGAAAACCGCGACAGCGTCACGCTGGATATTGGCGCTAGCTTCTTGGGAGGGCGCGTAACCACTCAGGGTCACGGAGCCGTCGGGCAGTTTGCGGGCTGTAAATGTGTAAGGCGAGCGTGTTGGTAGTGCGACAGGCTCCATAAGGTCTGTGGCGTCAACGACCTTGTACCACTTCCGGTCCAGCATGCAGTCTGGACATGCCGCAGTCTGGGCAACCCGGATGGCGGCTTGGCGTTCGCCGGAGGTTGTCGCCGTTCCGGAAACGGTCGCGACATTGCCTTCCATCGAGACTTCGGCCCAGTCGTAACCGGCCTCTTTCAGGGCTGTCTCGATATTGTCCGACATGGCGTCGATGCGGTTCTGTCCAGTCAACAGGCCGTAACCCAGACCGAAAAGTACGAATACGATCAAGGCGATCAGCCATCGTCCGAACATAAGCAGCGTCCCCATCAACGGCCCAAAACCGAGCCGTTGCTGTCACGCTAACCGAACGAAATGCGAGTCGTAAAGGTCTTTCCCGCAAAGACGGGATGGCTCACCCGTGCTGGGAGAGCCTGTCGAGAGCCGCTTTGAACTCGGCTTCCATCGTGTCGACAACGTCCGCGACGGGAGGAGCGTCCTTGACCTGGCCGACGCCCTGCCCGGCACCCCAGATGTCTTTCCAGGCCTTCTTGTCCGTATTGCCGCCTGAGCCGAAATTCATCGTGCTCTTGTCTGCGCCCGGCAGATTGTCCGGGTCCATGCCGGCTTTCTCGATAGAGCCACGGAGGTAGTTGCCGTGGACGCCTGTAAAGAGGGAGGAATAGACGATGTCCTCGCCCGAGCTGTCCACGATCTCCTGCTTGTAGCCCGCGTCGGCATTGGCTTCCTCGGTCGCGATGAAGCGGGTTCCGATATAGGCCATGTCGGCACCAATGCCGATCGCGCCCGCAACGGAGCCGCCCGTGGAGATCGACCCGCTGGCCAGAATGGGGCCGTCGAAGAACTCGCGGATCTCCGGGATGAGAGCGAAGGGCGACAGCGTTCCAGCATGGCCACCCGCGCCCGCACAGACCGCGATTATGCCGTCTGCGCCCATAGACAGCGCTTTCTTAGTGTGACGAATGTTCGTCACATCATGCAGGATGATGCCGCCATAGGAATGGGTGGCGTCATAGACTTGCTGGTTGGCTTGGAGCGACGTGATGATGATCGGCACTTCATGCTTCACGCAGACTTCCATGTCTTCCTGCAGCCGGTTGTTGGACGGATGGCAAATCTGGTTCACCGCAAAAGGCGCGACGATCTTGTCCGGGTTCGCCTTCTGGTACTCTTCAAGCTCCAGCTTGATACGGACAATCCACTTTTCCAGCGTCCCGGAGGGCCG
>CAYULR010000221.1:0-4808 GCA_964445685.1 uncultured Algimonas sp. | reverse complement strand
TTGCATGACACGTCGTCCCAAGAAGTCAGAAGTCCTGGAAGTCCGCCTATCGCACGATGTGAAGATCGCGCTGCGCGACCGGGCCTCGGCTCTCGGAAAGACGGTCAGCGATGTCGTGCGGACCTTGATCACCGAAGAACTGAGCGGACCCGTCCCGGCATCGGTCACCTACCGATACAGGAGCCGCCTTATGTTCTTCCTCACCCGTCCGCTGACCCTTTGCCTCGCCTTAACGGGAGGTTTGGTCGGAACGCTTGCGATCTCGTCGGAGGCTTCCGCCGAAAATGCACTCATCCTGATGAAGTCGGTTCACGTGGACCCGAACACCGAAGAATGGACGTCCGTCCGGAGGGTCTTCGTGCGCGATCCAGGTTACTCGTCCTGCCTGTACCTCGAGGAAACCCCGCATTCGTGCAATCTGGAACAAATCAGGCCGGACCTGTTGGCCGCGAAGCTTCAAGTGTCCCAGGCAAGCCCGCCTGTCGTCCATGTGGAGATCATGCGGGACAACACGCTCATCGAGAAAAGCGAGCTCGCCCCGACGAAAACATCGGACGATATTTACGAATACCAGTCGGCGGACGGCTTCACGGTGACGTTCGGCGTCAAGATCAACACGGACGCCGCGCTGCGCAATCCAATCCGCCTGGACAAGTTGGAAAGCCTTCCGGGCGCATTCCTCACCGCCAAGACGACTCCATGAGGGTGAATCAAAGCCGGTGCAGCCTCCCATTAGGGGCTGCCCCATAAAAGTTACAGTCGAAACCCTGTGGCAAGACGCTTTCCTAATAAGTATCAGGCAGTTACGCGAACATCCGCCTTTGTTGACTTCCCCTACCCCCTTGGCTAGGTAGGCCGCGCTTTCGGAGGGGTCTCGCAAGGGAACCTCTCGGAAGGTGTCACGCTTGGTTTTCATGCCGAAACAGAACGGACAGTCCGAACCCTCCTCCCCGACCGATCTCGACGCGTTCGAGAGCAAGCTGGCCGACGCGCGCGCACGCCGCGACGCCCGCTCGGGTCTCAAGGAGAAGACACCGGACAACTCGCTTCTGGGAATGGCCTGGCGACTGAGCACGGAGCTTCTGGCGTCCGTTCTGGTCGGTCTTTTCCTCGGTTGGGGGTTCGACACGGTCCTTGGAACGCGGCCTTGGGGGCTCTTGGTTGGACTTGGGCTGGGCATGGCTGCCGGGTTTATGAGTGTCTTCCGCACGGCCGAGGCCATGGATGCGAAGACGGCTCACATCCCCAAAGGCGATGATCTGCCCGAGGACGAATTCGATGACTGAAGGAGCGGGACGTGGCTAGCGGACCCATGGAACAGTTCGAGATCACGCGCGAAGCGGATCTCTTCGACATTTTCGGCCAGACCGTGTCGTGGACCAATTCTGCGTTCTGGATGGTCGTGTCCGTCGTTCTGATCATCGGCTTTTTCGCGCTGACCCTGCGCGGCAAGCTCATTCCGGGCCGGATGCAGTCCCTCGGAGAGCTCTCCTACCAATTCATCGCCGACATGGTGCGCGACACGGTTGGCCCCGAAGCCATGCGCTTCATGCCCTTCATCTTCTCGCTCTTCTTCTTTATCCTGTTTGCGAACCTGATCGGGATGAACCCCTACGCCTTCACGACGACGTCCCACCTCGCCGTGACGCTGGCCATGGCGACGGCGACGATCCTGATCGTCATCATCGCGGGTATCTGGAAGAACGGCCTGTCCTGGTTTAAGATTTTCGCCCCGAGCGGCCTGCCGCTGGTCATGTACCCGATCATCATCCTGATCGAAGTCATCTCTTTCCTCGCCCGACCGATCACACTGGCCGTGCGTCTGTTCGCCAACATGGTGGCCGGTCACGTCATGCTGAAGCTGTTCGCCATCTTCGCCGCCTACCTCATCGCGCAGGAAAGCGTCGTCTCGCTGGGCGCCATCGTCCCGGTCCTCGGCACGGTCTTCATCGTCGCGCTGGAATTCCTCGTCGCCCTGCTGCAGGCCTTCGTCTTCGCGATCCTGACCTGCGTCTACCTCAACGACGTCTATCACGTTCACCACTAACGTCTCACGCTTTCACCCATAGGAGAATTCATCATGGAAGCAGAAGCCGCAAAATATATCGGTGCTGGCATTGCCGGTCTCGCCCTTCTCGGCGCTGGCCTGGGTATCGGTAACATCTTCTCCAACTACCTGACAGGTGCACTCCGCAACCCGTCCGCAGCCGACAGCCAGCGCACGAACCTGCTGCTGGGCTTCGCCCTGACGGAAGCCACCGGCCTGTTCGGCTTCGTGCTGGCCATGATCATCCTGTTCGCGGCCTAATACCCGAACACGACTGAGACGACGGAGACCGAGCCATGGCGGCCGAAACGACCTACACGGACGCAGAACTGGCGGCGGAAGCCACCAGCGGCCTGCCGCAGCTCGACACCTCTAGCTGGGTGGGCCAGATCTTCTGGCTCATCCTGACCTTCGCGGTCCTCTACTTCGCCCTGTCGAAGTTCATCCTGCCGCGCCTGCGCGACACGATCGCCAACCGGTCCGACCGGATTGCCGACGATCTCGACGGTGCGACACGCATGAAGCAAGAAGCGGAAGAGGCCGAAAAGGCCTATGAGCAATCCCTGCGCGATGCGCGGGCGAAAGCCAACAATGTCGCGGAAAGCACGCGCCAGTCCCTCGATGCCGAAATCAAGGCGGAACTGGACGCAGCCGACGCCGAAGCCGAACGCGAAAGCGAACTGGCCGAAGCGCGCATCCGCGATATCAAGACATCGGCCCTGTCGAACATCGACGCGGTCGCAACGGACGTGGCGGCGACGCTGGTCGCGGAACTGACGGGCAAGACCGTTACCCCGGCCAAGATCGCATCCGCCCTGAAGGAGGCTTGATCGGCATGACCGCGAACCTCATCCTCGCAGGCGGTAAAGCCTGGTACCTCTCTTCCGAGTTCTGGGTCCTCGTGCCCGTCCTTCTCTTCTTCGCCCTCGTGGCGTGGAAAGGTGGCTTCAAGGCCATGGGCGGGGCGCTCGACAAACGCGCGGACGCCATCCGTGACGAGCTCGACGAAGCACGCCGCCTCCGCGAAGAGGCCCAGGCTCTTCTCGCTTCCTACCAGCGCCGCCAGGCCGAAGCGGAAGCCGAAGCCACGGAAATCGTCGAACGCGCCCGTCGCGACGCCGAGAGCAGGGCTACCCGCGCCCGCACCGACCTGAACGAACGCCTGCAACGTCGCGCCGCCCAGGCCGAAGCCAAGATCGCCAGCGCCGAAGCGCAGGCCTTGGCGGAAGTCCGCTCCCGCGCCGCAGACCTCGCCGTCGATGCCGCACGTTCCGTCATCGCCACGGAATTGACCGCTGCGGACCGCAGCCGTCTGGTCAAAACCGGCATCGAACAGATGGACGGCGCGCTGAACTAAGCCCGTTCGACATAGGGAGTTATCGTTTTTCGATAATTCTCTAGTCTCGTTTCGCCTTTTGTGTTAACACAAGGCTTATGAAACGCCTTGCCCTCGCCTCTGCCGCCTCCCTGTCGCTCCTGTTCGCTGCGTCCCATGCATGGTCGAACGTGCAGATCGCGGGGGTCTCCCAGGCGAAGGTTACGTCGGCATCCTACGCCCCCGCCGGCTCGATCACCTCGACCTTCGCACCCAGGCCCCGAAGCAGCACGCAGATCGATTATTCGGCCTGGGACGAGCTTCTGAAGAACATGGTCTTCTATGGCGGCCCTTCCTTGCGGGAGCGCGCCCGCCGTCCCTACTCCACGACCGGGACACGCTTCGTCTTCGGCCACACATCGCCCTACCGGTTCGAAGGCAATCGGGTGATGTTCGACACGATGAAGCCCGAGTTCAAAGGTTTCCTGGCCGACTATCTCGAAGACCTCGTCTCCATCGGCAACCAGATCGAAATCCCCTCCCTGACCAAGGACGAGCAGCTTTCATACTGGCTGAACCTCCACAATGCGCTCGTCATCACCGCGCTCAGCGAAGCGTATCCGACGGACAGGCCCAGCCGCCTCAGAGGCGATGACGGGCTGCGGTTCCATGACAGCAAGCGCGTGAGCATCGACGGGGTCGAGTTGTCGCTCCGCGATATCCGCGAAGAGATCGTATACCGGCACTGGTCGGACCCGCTCGTCATCTACGGCTTCTTCCACGGCGATATCGGCTCCCCGTCCATCCAGCGCGCGGCCTACACGGCGGACACGCTCCGCCAGACGCTGAAGTTCAGCGCGCAGGAGTTCGTCAACTCCCTGCGGGCGTTCCACACCGACCGGACCGAAGGCAACATCTCGCGCCACTACCAGGACGCCGCGCCCTACTTCTTCCCGGACTTCGACGCGGACCTTCGCCTGCACCTGACGGGGTATATGGACCCGGACGTCGCGTCGGAACTGCGCCGGGCCTCCGGCACCCTGACCGTCATGGAGTATCCCGACGACATTGCCGACCTGACCAAGGGCGACGGCTCGCGCCGCCCGATCAGCCAGACGCTCTCCATCGGGCGTGACGGCCTGGGCGCCCGCACCGTGTCGCCGCAGCTCAGCCAGGCGCTGGAAGAGTATAAGCAGAAGTTCAAGGAGGTCCGGGAACGCGGCCTTTCGGGAACCGTCATCATCGAGGATATCGAGACGGAAGACCCGGACCGCCGCCGCAACGGCAACACCGTCGACTAGACCCGCAGCCCCGGACCCTCGTCCGGGGCTTTTTCTTTGCCCGTCGTGATTTGCGGGAATGGCAAACGCCCTTCATAGTCGGAACGGAACCACACGGAGGACACCCCATGACGCAAGCTCGAACGAATTCCGGCACGTCATGGCG
>CAYULR010000220.1:0-4814 GCA_964445685.1 uncultured Algimonas sp. | reverse complement strand
CCTTTGCGGGCATTGGCCGCCCCAACAAGTTCTTCGACCAGCTCCGCCGTCTCGGCGCGACGTTGGTGGAGGAAGTCCCCTTCCCCGATCATCACCGCTACAGCGACACGGAAATCGAAAGCCTCTTCCGCATGGCGTCCGCGCAGGAAGCCGCACTGATCACGACGGAGAAGGATTATGTCCGCCTGCCTGCGGGCTACCGCAAGGGCGTGCATGCCTTTCCGGTCAAAGCCCGGTTCGAAGACGAGCTGACGCTACGCCAACTGCTCCACCCCATCATCCAGTCCTCCGTCTCCCAGCCGGGCAAGGGGGCATGAGCGAGCACGTCACGTTCGCGCACCGCGCGGAAGCGGTCGTCTACGACGTGCTGACGGGCCTGCTGCGCCTGTTGCCGTTCCGGTTCGTGTCGTGGCTGGGCGGCGCGCTGTTGCGGGCCATCGGACCGCTGACGTCCAAGCAGCGCATCGCGCGGACCAACCTGCGCATCGCCTTTCCCGACGCGGACGAGGCGGAGCTGAAACGCCTTCTGCGCGCGCAGTGGGACAATACGGGCCGGACCTTCGCCGAGTTCGCCCTGACCGACCGCATCCGCGCGTTCGACGACAATGCACGGGTGGAGGTGGAGGGCCTGCACCACTTCCTCGACAATGCGCCGGGCATTCTGATTTCCGGCCATTTCGCCAACTGGGAAGTCATGGCGACCGTGCTGACCCAGTCGCCGGAGCCGGTGCGCGTCACCTACCGCAAGATCAACAACCCGCTGATCGACCGCCGCGTACGCGAACAGCGCGAAGCCTACGGCACGCAGTTCCTCGTCCAGAAGTCCACACACCGGGGTGGGCGGGAGCTGTTCGAAGCGCTGCGCAACGGCGAGAGCATCGCCATCCTGAACGACCAGAAGTTCAATACGGGGCTGCGCCTGCCCTTCTTCGGCACGGACGCGATGACGGCGCAGGGTGCAGTTCGGCTATCCATGAAGACGAAGCGGCCCGTCCTGCCCATGGTCGTGGTGCGAGACGGGGCGCGGTTCCGCGTGCGCTTCTTCCCGCCGCTCGACTGGCCCCGCACGGGTGAGCGCGACGCCGACGTCGAAGCGGGCGTGCGCGCGATCAACACATTCATCGAGGACCGAATCCGCGAAAACCCGGACCAATGGTTTTGGGTCCACCGCCGCTGGCCCCGCGAGCATTACAGGAACAGCGCCGAATGATCCGAGCCCTCGCCTTTGCCACCCTTCTGCTCGCGGGATGCGTGGCGGAACCGTCACCGCTCTCTGAGGGCCAACGCGTGATCGAAGCGCATGTGGCGGGCTTCAACGCGCGCGACATCGACGCCATGCGCGCCGCACAGCATCCGGACGCGCAGTGGTTCCAGCTGACCGGGGGCGAGCTCACGGTCGTATCGGACAATCGCGAGGACTGGAACGCGGCTATGCTCGACCTCTTCGACGCGCCGTCCGACATGCGCGGATCCTTGCGCGACTGGGCCGTGGCGGGCGACCTCATTTCTGTTGTGGAAACGGCGAGCGTGCTGGGCGAGGACGGCGTCCGCACGCAAAGCGACACGCTGACCGCCTACGAGATCGAAGACGGGTTGATCCGGCGCGTCTGGTATATCACGCCTGCCGAATGATCATCCGTAGCGAGACCCCGGCCGACATCGACGCCATCCACGACCTGACGCAGGCGGCCTTCGCGCCCATGCCGTTCAGCGGCGGGACGGAAGGGCCGATCATCAAAGCCTTGCGCGCGGATGGCGACCTGACGGTGTCGCTGGTCGCGGAAGAGGACGGCAAGATCGTCGGGCACATCGCCCTGTCGCCCGTCACCGTGAACGGCGAAGCGGACGGCCTTTACGGTCTGGGTCCCGTTTCCGCTCATCCCGACCGGCAGAGGCAAGGCATCGGCTCGGCCCTGATCCGCGAAGCCCTGTCGCGCCTTCCGGATGCCAAGGCCGTCTTCCTGGTGGGCGATCCAAACTATTACAGCCGATTCGGTTTTATCGCGGATTGCGGCCTGACCCACGGCGAGGTCCCGGCGCGCGCCGTGCAGGGCCTGTTCCTCGACGAACGACCCCGCACCGGAGAAATCGTTTATTCTCCGGGCTTTGGCCCCGAAAGAGCCCCATAAAGCGACCACAACCGCGCTTCTGTTTGGTCACGGGACCGCCACGGCTCTTCCCCGTCTCCGACCCATTCCCGCCTTATTCGAACTCATTATTGGCGGAGCTGGGACAAAATGGAGACATCCAGATGACCAAAACCAAAACCTACCTGAATACCCTTCTGGGCGGTGCCGCCGCGCTCGCCCTCTTCGCCGCCGGACCCGCTTTCGCGCAAGACAGCTACGTCGACACGCAAGACCAGGTCCACACGGACAAATCCGAGATGGCCGATACGCTCGACCAAGCGGCTGACGACATCGACGCCGTCGCGGACGAGCTGGAGAGCGAAGACGACACGCTGTTCGGCAACGACCCCATGACGGACGATCTCGAAGACGACGAGATGCTGGACGACACGATGGAAGAGACCACGACCGGTGAATCCACCGCCGTCGTCTGTCCGGAAGGCACGGAAGTCCAGGAAGACGGCACGTGCCGCGTGACCGAAGAATGGACGCCGGAAGGCTAAGCCAAACAATTGGGCGAGCGCTTTGCGCTCGTCCGCTCACTTCCGCTCGCGGCACGCCACTAAAATCGATTATCAATCGATTTTTCGGCTACGCCGACCGTTTGAGCGTGTCCCACTCGTCGAACTCATGCGCGATGCAGCGTTCGATCAGCTTGCGCCAGACGGGCTCCGCAATGTCGGCGGACAGGCCTGCCGCCTCCGCTTCCGCCAGCACCTTCGTCACGACATCCTCGATGCGGTCCGCATCGTAAACGGCCTCGCGGTTCGGCTTGATGCGCGCCGCCGCTTTCATGTAGCCCTGACGGGTCACGAGCAGGCGCACGAGTTTCCTGTCCAGCGCGTCCACGCCTTCGCGGACCTCCAGCATGGTCATGCAGTCTTCGGGTTGCTTAGCCATTTTTGGGCCAATCCGTGACGAGGAGTTCCGGGTCGAGGTTCCGTCCGCGCCATTTCAGACGCCAGCACAGATGCGGCCCCGTCGAGCGCCCGCGCGAACCGACCGTGGCGATCTGCTCGCCCTGGCTGACGCGCTGGCCCTCTTCGACGAGGATGTCCTCATTGTGGAGGTAGTAGCTGATCAGGCCTTGACCGTGATCGATCATGATGAGCGAGCCTTCGAAATACATGTCATCATCGGCGAGGCTGACGATGCCGTCCGCCGGCGCGACGATGGGCGTGCCCTTCGGTGCGGCCAGATCGACCCCGAAATGCGGGCGCTTGGGCTCGCCGTTCAGGATGCGCTGCGCGCCGAAATTGGTCGTCTTGATGTGCTCCGCGACCGGGTAGATGAAGCCGTCGCGGAAACCGATCTCCTCGACCTTGGACGCAAAGCCGACCTTCTTGCGCGCGGTCGCAGCGCGGATGCGCTTGAGTTCCTCATCCGTGTAGGAACTGACCATGTTGGACGGCAGGCCGTCGATGCGGGAGATGTCGTACTCGCGGGGTTCGATGTCGAAGTTGACCCGGTGTCCCCGAACGCGCGCAAAGGCGGCGGGTTCGTCACGGTCGAAACCGATGATGATGATGCCGTCACCGTCCGCATACTGGCCGTAAGTGTCGTCCTCGGCCCGACCGATCTCGACGCGCGAATCAGGCTCCGTCCGGCAGATGACCATGCCCCCCTGCTTGGTCACGCCTACGCAATCCAGTGTCCGCTTCGGGATGGCAGGGTAGAGTTTCGTCTCCAACTGCGCCATCTGGACCACGTCGGCCTGCGCTGTCTCGTCCGCCGATGCGGACAGGACACTGGAGCCAAGCAACAGGATGCTTCCGATAAGCGTGACAGATCTCACAGCGCGCCCGCCCGCTTGAACCCCTCCATCGAGGCGGCCGCGTCGACATAGGCTTCCTGCCGGTCGTCGTTCCAGTAGCGGAGCTCTTCGAGCGGGATCTGCTTTCCGGTGACGGCACAGACGACGTAGCTGCCGCCTTCCAGGATGGTGAAGTCCGACGAGCCGTAATGGAGCTTGGCTTCGCCGCGTTGATTGAAGAACATGTTCATGCGCCCGACATAGGGGCTGCGGGCGCGGATTAAAACAGCGAACCCTGCGGCGGTGCGTCTTGTGACGGCGTGTTCATCTTGGGTTTGGACGGACGTTTGCGCGTCGTCGCCCCTTCGATCACGGCGGCGCGTTCGCCGTCGGCAAAGCGCAAGGTCACGCCCTCGCCTGCCTGCGGCGTTCCGGCGGAGCGCACGACCGCGCCGTCTGCATCCGTCACCAGCGCGTAGCCGCGCGCCAAGACACCCTGATAGCTGTAGGCTTCGAGAAGCCCCGCCGCCCGGTCGAGACGGGCCTGGCCTTCTGCGATACGACGCCGTCCGGCTTGGGCGAGCGCGGCGACGCTGCGGTCCAGTTGGGCGGACTGGGCGTCGGCTTTGCGTTGCAGCGGCACGGGTGAAAGACGGGCGCTTGCATTGGCCAGTCGGGCCGCCGGACGCGTCAGGCGCGAGCGCGCGGCGGACGCCAAGCGCGGCGTGAGCGCGTCGAGGCGACTGCGTTTCGGCTCCGTCAGGCGCGACAGGGACGGCAGGCGCTGCGCGGCGAGGCGCGCGGCCTTTGTGTCGATCAGCCGTCTCGGATTGGGCAGATGCTGCGCAGCGAGGCGTCCGCGCGGACGTTCCAGCAACGCCGTGATGCGCGGCAGGCGCGCCGCGTCGAGGCGCTGTGACGCCGGGCCGAGC
>CAYULR010000219.1:4593-4846 GCA_964445685.1 uncultured Algimonas sp. | reverse complement strand
ACGCCTATCAGGTCAATCTGACCTTTCCGATGCGCGGAACGACGGACGCGACCGCCGCCGCGCTCCACGCCGGTTTCCGCCGCCGACAGCCGGGGCGCTACGGTGCGGTGGTGTCGCTTGGCGGACCGGACATTGTCAGCTTTTCGCCGGAGCTGTTCTTCGAACGGCGCGGCGCGGAAATGCGGATGCGCCCCATGAAGGGCACACGGCCCAAGGACGCGGCCGATGACATGCGCGAGGACGACAAATCGCG
>CAYULR010000219.1:0-4583 GCA_964445685.1 uncultured Algimonas sp. | reverse complement strand
ACCTGTCGCGCCTGTGCGAGCCGGGCAGCGTCAAAGTGCCGGAGCTTTTCGCGGGCGAGGATTATCCCACGCTGGTGCAGATGACGTCGCAAGTCACGGGACGGCTGCGCGGTGCCGTGGGGTGGGAGGCGATCTTCCGCGCGCTTTTCCCCTGCGGGTCGGTCACGGGCGCGCCCAAGATCCGCGCCATGGAGATCATCCACGAGCTCGAAGCCGGGCCGCGCGGGGCCTATTGCGGCTCGGTCGGGTTCATAGCACCGGACGGCGACGCGGCCTTCTCGGTCGCCATCCGCACGGCGGTGCTCGAAGACGGCAATCTGCGCTACGATGTGGGCAGCGGCGTCGTGCTCGATAGCGACGGGGCCGACGAATATGCGGAATGCCTGCTGAAATCCGCCGTCTTCGACGCACCGTCAGAGGCCGCGGTCGAGACGTTGCGAGGCGATGCAAGCGGCGTATTCGTGCGCCGCGACCGCCACGCGCAGAGGCTGTCCGATGCGCGGCCCGGTGCGTCGCTGGACGACGCCCTGTCGTCCCTGCCGGAAACAGGTGCGCCGCAGCGTGTGCGCGTGGCCGTGTCCGCCGACGGAACCGTCGATCTGCAAAGCCAGTCGCTGGAAGCCCTTCCGGAACCTCTCACGCTCGCCCTGTCGCGCTACGCGCTCACGCCCGCCGTGCAGCGCACCGACATCAAGACGTCCCGGCGCGACTTCTATGACGGCGAACGCGCGCGCGTGTCGGCGTTGTGCGGGGCGGATGAAGTGCTGTTCCGCAACGAAGACGGCCTGATGATGGAAGGCTCTTTCACCACGCTGTTCGTGCAGAGCGGCGGGCGGCTGCTCACGCCGCGAACGCCCGGCCTGCTGCCCGGCGTGCTGCGCGCGGAGATGCTGGAGCGCGGCCTGGCATCGGAAGCGGATATCACGCTGCCGGTTCTGCTGGCCTCCGAGGCGGTCTATGTGGGCAACAGCCTGCGCGGGCTGATACGGGCGGAGCTGAGCGGACCCGATCCCGTCTAGGCGGCGACCGCTCTCTGGGCTATTCCGCCCTCATGAGCGGTATCCTTCATGCGTGGACAGTGGACGGCACGGGGCAGGCGGCCCCGGCCCCGACGGATGCGTTCGGCGACCCGCAAAAGGACGGCTATTCCTGGTACCATTTCGACCGCAACGATCCTGCGACGCAGGCGCTGTTCGATGCGGACGACAGCGTGGACGCCGTGGCGACCCGCACCCTGCTCGCGGCCGATACGCGTCCGCGCACCATCGTGCGGGGCCGCGACGCGCTGATCAATCTGCGCGGGGTGAACCTGAACGAAGGCGCCGCGCCCGAAGACATGATCCCGCTGCGTTTCTTCATCCAGCCGGGCCGCGTGATCAGCTGCAACGGCAAACCGCTGCGCGCCATTGCCGACATGGTGGAGCGGCTGGAAAGCCAACCTATCTCGCGCACGCCGGGCGGCTTCATCGCCTCCTTCGCGCTCGCCCTGATCGAGCGGATGAGCCCGACCATCACGGACCTCAACGAGCAGGTGGACGAGCTGGAAGACCTGGTCGACAGCCCGGAGCGCGGAACCAACGAGACGGCCCGCGCCAAGGTCGCCGAACTGCGCCGCCAAGCCATCATCCTGCGCCGTTACCTCGCCCCGCAGAAGGACGCGCTCACCACCCTGTCCCAACAGCAGCTTCCCTGGATCGAACCGGACGACCAGCTTCGCCTGCGCGACGCCGCCGACCAGGCCACGCGCGTGGCGGAAGAGCTCGACGCGGTGCGCGAACGCTGCGCCGTGGTGAAGGACCAGCTCACAGATATCCGCGCCGAAGAGATGAACCGCAACATGATGGTGCTGTCCGTCGTCGCCGCCATCTTCCTGCCGCTGGGCCTGATCAGCGGCATGATGGGCATCAATGTGGGCGGGATGCCGTGGACCGAGAACGCGAACGGCTTCTGGTATGTCACGGCGATCATCGTGGTGATCGGCCTGATACAGCTGGCGGTGTTCCGCCTGGCGCGCTGGCTGTAGAAAGTCGCTGCAACCGCGCGTAGAGATTTACCTAATTTAAGCGTTTGCCGCCTATCGCGGCGCAATGACCTGCGACCCGCACTCCGGCCAACCGGACCGTCCCGCGAACGAAGCCGCCCGCCTCGCCAAGCTGCGAGAGCTGAACATTCTCGACAACATCACCGATGCGGAACTGGACCACGTCACCGCGCTGGTGCGCATGGTGTTCGGGGTGGAGACCGCGCTGATCACGCTGGTGGACGAAGACCGCCAATGGGTGAAATCCGAAGCGGGCGCTCCAGTCACGCTGACGCCGCGCGACATATCCTTCAGCGCCAAGGCCATCCTCCAGGACGATGTGATGGTGGTTCCCGACGCGTCCGTCGATCCGCGCTTCTGCGACAACCCGCTTGTGACGGGCGGGCTGAAGGTCCGCTTCTATGCGGGGGCGCCGCTGATGACGCCGGACGGGTTCGCACTGGGGGCGCTCTGCGCGATCGATCCGAACCCGCGCGACAGTTTCGACGAAACCTCCCAGAACACGCTCGCGGAAATGGCCGACGTGGTGATGAGCCTGCTGCTGCTGCGCCGTACCGCCGACACCGAAGCCGACAAGGTGCGCCGCCGCCAGCAACGCGAAGCCCGGCGGACCGAACAGATCGTCCAGGTCATGCACGAGATGAGCCAGGGGGCGATGCTGATCAATTCCAGCGGCGTCTGCGAATACGCTAACCAGCAGGCGGCGGAAGTGCTGGGCCTGTTCGACGGGGTGAGGCTGGAAGGCTTCGACGTCGACCCGATGATCCAATACTGCGTGGACCAGAACCTCTTCTCCGCCGATCTCGCCGCGCGCTACCACGCCGTCCAGGCGAATGGCGGTCAGGACAGCTACGAAATCCCCGTTCCGGGCAACCGCATGGTGCGCTGCGACATTCGCGGCCGCTCCGAGGGCGGATGCATCATCACGCTGAGCGACATCACGGAAGAACAGACGCGCAAACGCGCCCTGCAGCAGAACGGCAACCAGTTGCGGCTCATGCTCGACCATATTCCGGCGCTCGTCTTCCACAAGGATGACAAGAACCGCCACCTGCAGGTCAACGCCGCCGCCGCCGCCTCGCTCGGCATGAAGCGCGAGGACGTGGAGGGAAAGCACGGCGAAGCGCTCTACGAAAAAGACGTCGCCGCCAAATACCACCGCGACGATCTGGAGGTGATCCGCTCCGGCGTCCCCAAGATGGGCATCGTGGAACCCTATGCGCCCAAGTGCGGGGAAACGCGCTGGGTCAGCACCGACAAAATCCCCTACACCGATCCCGTCACGGGCGAGAAACACGTCTTCGTCGTGGCGACGGACATCAGCGCGCAGCGCAGCGCCGAAGAGGCCGCGCGCGCGCAGCTGGCGCGGATGGAAATGCTCTACAACAGCGCGCCGACCATGCTGCACACGCTGGACCCGGAAGGGTACATCACCACGGTCAGCGACTTCTGGCTTGAAGTGCTTGGCTACCGCCGCGACGAGGTGATGGGGCGGCATATCGGCGAGTTCCTGCACCCGGAATCGGGCGACCCCTTCACCAAGGAAAAGACCCGCACCTTCGTGCGCAAGGGCCTGGTCAAGGACGACACGATCAAGCTGCTCAACGCGCACGGCGAACGGGTGGACGTGCTGGCTTTCTCTGTGCCGGAATATGCGCCCGACGGCTCCATCGACCGCGTCATCACCGTGCTCAGCGACGTGACGGAATGGCTCTCAACCAAGAGCCGCCTGGCGCAGGCCCAGAAAATGGAATCGGTCGGGCAATTGACCAGCGGTCTGGCCCACGACTTCAACAACCTGCTCGGCGTGATCGTCGGCAATGTGCAACTGATCGAGCGCGGTCTGGACGACCCCAAGGCCTTGAAGCGCGTCTCGGCCGCGCTCGCCGCCGCCGAGAGCGGTGCGGACCTGACGCGGCGTCTTCTCGCTTTCTCGCGCAAGCGCGACATGGATGTCGGCGCGGTCGACCTGACGCAGTCGCTGACGGAATTCGACGGCATGGTGCGGCACCTGATCGGCGAGACGATCGACCTGCAGACCTGCCTGACCAGCACGCTTCCCGCCGTCGTGGCGGACGCGTCGCAGCTGGAATCCGCGATCCTGAACCTCTGCGTCAACGCCCGCGACGCCATGCCGAACGGCGGGCAGCTGACCCTGGAGGCGCGCACCGCGAACATCCACGCCCAGGACGCCGAGAAGGAAGGCTGCGAAGCCGGACGCTACGTCAAGGTGTCCGTCACCGATACGGGCGAGGGCATGGACAAGGACACGCTCGACAAGGTGTTGGAACCCTTCTTCAGCACCAAGGCGGTGGGGCAGGGAACGGGTCTCGGCCTGTCCATGGTCTACGCCTTCGTCAAACAGGTGGGCGGTTTCATGCGCCTCTACAGCGAGCCGGGCCGGGGCACGACGATTTCGATGTTCCTGCGCGCCGCCGACGAGGGCGCCTCTACGGACGCCGCGGAGCACACCGCACCGGAAGCGGACCCCGTTGCAAGACTGCCCGGCCAGGGACGGATCCTCGTGGTCGAAGACCAGGAG
>CAYULR010000218.1:0-4868 GCA_964445685.1 uncultured Algimonas sp. | reverse complement strand
GTTCGTCTATGACGCCCGCGCGGGCGTGACGCCCCTGGACCGGACCTTCGCCGAATTCGTGCGCCGCAGTGGCAAGCCGACCGTGCTGGTCGCCAACAAGGTCGAAAGCTCCGCCGCCGATGCCGGTGTGACCGAAGGCTGGTCGCTCGGCATGGGCGACCCGATCGAAGTCTCCGCCGAGCACAATATCGGCATGACCGACCTGGACGACGCTGTGGAGATGGCGCTGCGCGGCATCGACCTGACCGAGACCGAAGACCTGGACCGCAGCGAAGCACCCGTACGGATCGCCATTGTCGGCCGTCCAAATGCGGGCAAGTCGACCCTGATCAACACGCTGATCGGCAAGGACCGGCTGCTGACGGGCCCGGAAGCGGGCGTGACGCGCGACAGCATTACCATCGACCATGACTGGCAGGGCCGCCGCGTGCAGTTCCACGACACGGCCGGGCTTCGCAAGAAAGCCAAGGTGCAGGAGAAGCTGGAGAAGATGAGCGTGTCGGACACGATCCGCGCGCTCCGCTTCGCGCAGGTCGTCGTGCTGCTGATGGACGCGACCTCGTCCTTCGACAAACAGGACCTGCAGCTTGCCTCGCTGGTGGAACGCGAAGGCCGCGCCATGGTGATCGGCATCACCAAATGGGATCTGGTCGAGAACAAGAGCGAGGCGGCGAAAGCCCTGCGCGAAATGGCTGGGCATCTGCTGCCGCAATTCGGCGGCGTTCCCGTCGTCATGTTCTCCGGCCTGACGGGCAAGAGCGTAGACCGCCTGCTGCCCGCCATCGAGCGCGTCCACAAGGACTGGTCCGCCAAGATGAAGACGTCGGACCTGAACGACTGGCTGTCCGAAAAAGTCGCTCGCCACCCGCCGCCCGCCGTCGCGGGACGCCGTGTCAAGCCGAAATATATCAGCCAGACCAAGACCCGCCCGCCGACCTTCGTGTTGAAATGCTCCCGCGCGGACAGCCTCCCGGCCAGTTACAAGCGCTACCTCGTCAACGGCTTGCGCGAAGACTTCGACCTGCCGGGCATTCCCATCCGGCTGATCGTGAAAGCGGACGAAAACCCGTATCACGAGAAGAACAGAACAGGCCGGGTGAGGCGGACGCCGAACAATAAGCGGGACTGACCGAGTAATATATATTTGACATCGCGCCCGCCGCTCCTATGTAAGGTATATAGGGCGCTATATACTTGTGTGACCCGACCGCTTGTGACACGCGGGTCGCGCAGAAATCGACACACAAAAATGCTCACAAGCCCTTTGTTTTGCGCTTGCGGCTTGTGGCGTGTGCCGTTATGCGTCGCACAATGACCGAGTTTCGAGAAACGCTTGTTGAGGAAGGTCGGACCCTCTGGGGTTCCATACCTGCATCCTCTCGCGCCAAGTTGAGCGCCCTTTTCACAATGGCTGCCGCCTACGGTATCAGGCCTGAAGAGTTTTTCTCAGCTGTTAGCGGCATCGAAGCGCCGGAAGTCACTAAACCTCGCAAGCGCTCGCGGTCCAATAGCCGATCTAGCTCTAAGAGTTCGTCTGCTAGGACGGAACCGACAAAGGCCGAGACCATTCTCGCCGTAATTAAGCGACACATGGAGAGCAGCGGTAGCGCCTTCATTCAATCCCGTGACGCTGTGGCTATCGCTCGCTTCAATGCTCTTGACGTTGGCGGTAAAAATGAAGTCGCCACAATGTCAGCGATGTTCTCAAACTCGGATGATTGGGAGAACGTCAAAGGTGAGGGGTGGCGACTCGTATCACTGAACACGACCGAGGCTCATCAGCTTCCCGGTCTAAAATCTGGCGAGACTTATGCTTTGCCGGGTGCAGAGGGACCTGCGGTGCAGGTCCCTCTTATTAACCAGGCCAACGGAGCGGTGCCCGTTGTTCCTACCGGCTACGGAGGCGTTAACGGCGCTTCCGTAGCGTCCCCTGTCACCAAGGGCCTATCTGCGGAGGGACCGCAGATCCGAAAGGAAGGCCAGTGGCCTTAAAACTACGACCCATGCCTGTATGGGAACGGGAGACCGTTACAACAGGCGTCAGGTGAGTTCACCTTTCTCGGGGCGGTCCTTGTGGGCCGCCTCGTTCTCATTGGGTACCACGTCATTCGAATCCCGTCTAGCCCTGCTCTTTTTAGCCTCTCTCTCGCGAAGCTCCGCCGCCTTCACCTCCACATCGGTAACGCGGGAAAAGCGGGCCATAGCCTCCGAAAAGCTCATGCCTAACGCCAATGGCGGCTTATTCCCTTTGGCAGTCACGCGGTCAGTTCCTTGTATGTGAGACGACCTTCGGTCTTGGAAAGGAAGCTGTTCACGCGCTCGCCTTCGCCTTGCTCGCGGCGGTTCAAGCGCCACGTCATCTCATTCAGGTAGGCTTGCAGGTGCTTCTTTGAAACCCAATGGTGAGTGCCGATCAGCTGGCGCTTGAAGAGTGCCCAGACGCTTTCAATGCCGTTCGTGTGGACCATGTCGCGAACATACTCGCCGTCGCTATGGCTGACAAAGTCATGCTGGAAGGCATCTCCAAGACCACGATACTTAAGGTTCGCGTCTGTGTGGACCTTGGAGCCCGGTTCGACGTTGTCGCGAACCATGCCCTGTAACGCATCGCGAGTGGGGGATGGGATGTGCTTCGTCCGAAGCTCACCACCGCGTTCGCGAGCGCCCATAACGGCGGCCTTGTCATATTGCTTGCGCTCTTTGCGGTCCTTGGCGTGCATGTTCTTGGACTTGCCGCCCACATAGGTCTCGTCCACTTCCACGTCGCCTTTGAGCGGGGTGTTGAAGGATGCAGTTTCCGTAGCGTGACGCAGGCGATGCAGCATGAACCATGCAGTCTTTTGCGTGACCTTAATATCCTTGGCGAGTTGCGTGGACGCGATGCCCTTCTTGTGCGACGTGATAAGCCAGATCGCCATGAACCACTTACGCAGGCTGATCTTGCTGTCGTGGAAGATGGTGCCGACCTTGATGGAGAAGCGCTTGCGGCAATCGCTGCATTTGTGCGTCTTCTTGTCGGAGAAGTGCATAACGCGGGTAGAGCCGCAATACGGACAGTAAGCGTGCTGGTCGTCGCTACCCCAGCGAAGGGCGCGCAGTTGGTCAATGGCGTGCTGTTCGGTCGGGAACGCTTCCATCAGCTCAAAGAGGCTGTCAAACTGTTGCGGGGCGTTGGTCATGCCACTGTATGGCATAAATCATTGGGTCACACAAGTATATAATACCCGGTATATATTACATGAAGGCGAACGCTATGCTGCGACTGAATGATTTGAGCGAAATGGAACGCCAGAGCTGGGCGACCCTGATCGCGGATGGGTTTATCTTCGTCTGGTTCTGGAAGAGCATGGCACCGGGCTGGTCGTTGAAGCCTGCCGACTTCGACCCTGCCAGCCTCTCGTCGCTTTTCATTTCGCTCGTCGTGCTGACGGTCATCGTCCACATCGCCATCGCGTCCATCTTCTCCTTCCGGCGCCGCAAAGACGAGGTGGAGTTCGACGAACGCGATCTCGACGCGCAGTCCTTCGGCAGCCGCATCGCCTACAACTCGCTCTATCTCGGCATTGGCGCGGTAATCATGGCCGTTCTGACGGGATATATTCTCCCTGAGGATGTCGTCCTGGCGATGAGGATCACCGACATGGTCCATGTGCTCTTTGCTCTGGTCATGCTGTGCTTCGTGGCGGACCTGCTGCGCAACGCCGCCATGATCCTGCGCTACAACAGGGTGGTCTGATGGGCGGGAAGAAGAGCCATATCCGCAACCAGGTGAAGCGAGTGCGGCTGGCCCGCACCGACCTCACCCAAGCGGAACTGGCCCGACGGATCGGGGCGACGCGGCAGACGGTCATCGCCATTGAGGGGGAGCGCTATTCCCCGTCTCTGGAGCTGGCCTTCCGCCTGTCGCGTGTCCTGGTGGAGCCGATCGAGGAGCTCTTCCAATTCGACGGCGAATGGGATTAGAGCGTTCGGTAACCAAGGAGGGGCCGTGACCCAATTCAACGCCTATGCCGCCACCGAACCGGGCGGCGAACTCGTTCCTTACGCCTATGATCCGGGGCCGATTGCCCGCGACGAGGTGGAAATCCGCATCACCGCGACGGGCCTGTGCCATTCCGATCTGTCCATGATCAACAATGACTGGCGACGCAGCCGCTATCCGCTCGTGCCGGGTCACGAGGTCATTGGCGAGGTCGTCGCCTTGGGTGAGGGGGTCGAGCATTTGAAAGAAGGCCAGATGGTCGGTGTCGGTTGGACCTCGCATAGTTGCCTGCACTGTTCGCCCTGCCTGTCGGGACGCCAGCAACGCTGCAAGACGGGCACGTCGACCATTGCCGGACATGGCGGTTTCGCGGACCGCATCCGCGTGCAGCACGTCTGGGCCGTGCCCTTGCCGGACGGAATCGACGCCGCCTCCGCCGGGCCGCTCTTCTGCGGCGGCATCACGGTCTTCGCGCCGTTCCTCGATTTCGGCCTGAAGCCCACCGACCGGGTCGGCGTGATCGGCATTGGCGGCTTGGGCCATCTAGCCCTGCAGTTCGCCAACGCCTGGGGCTGCGAAGTCACGGCGTTCACCTCGTCGCTCGACAAGGAGCCGGAGCTGCGGGAGCTCGGCGCGCACCGCGTGGTCAACAGCCGCGACGACGCAGCGCTGAAGGCGGAAGCCGGGCACTTCGACTTCATCCTCTCGACCGTGAATGTCAGCCTGAACTGGGGCCTCTACATGCGCGCGCGGAAGGCGGAAGGAAAACTCATCACCGTCGGCATGGTGCGCGAGGCGATGAGCATCCCGGCAGCGATGCTGATCGGTGGACAGCGCGTCGTGTGCGGCGCCGGCCCGGGGCCGCCGGGCCGTGTGGGGCCGGTGG
>CAYULR010000217.1:2084-4923 GCA_964445685.1 uncultured Algimonas sp. | reverse complement strand
CGCGCGCCCTGTTGCCATTCGGCGATGTCGCTGTCGGTCATGCCCTGGAAGAAGTTCCAGTTCTTGTTGTATTCGCGCGCGTGGGCTTGGCAGAAATTATGGTACTCGCGCAGGCGGTCGGGCGATTTGGGGGCCTTGCAGCCGCCCATCTTGTCGCACCCCGCCCAGTCGCAGGGCTCCTCGGACGGCTTCTTCTTCTTTTTCGCCTTGGCGGCGCTGATGTCGATGCCGACGGATTTCCAGGAAGAGGCCAAGGCGCGCTCCGAATGGTGGGGTGGAATTGGGGACGGCGCAACATGGAGGCGCGGGCCTCCGAAATCAAGGACCGATGACCGCTCGCCCCGCCCGCGGCCCTGCGCTAAAGGCGCACTCATGAGCGACCTTCTGAGCACCATGGACACCAAATTGCGCGCCGCCTTTCCCGGCGCCGACGTCAGGGTCGAAAACGAATCCCACCTGCATGCCGGGCATGGCGGCGCGGCCGAACACAAGGCGGAATTCGGCGACGTGCCCAGCCACGCCCATGTCGCCGTCACGGCGGACGCCTTCCGCGACATGTCCCGCCTCGCGCGCCACCGCGCCGTGATGGACGCTATCGCGGAAGAGGTCGCACGGCTGCACGCGCTTCGGTTGACGCTGGAGCTGCCGGATTCGTAGCCCGTTCCGGGTCAAGTTCCGGAGCCAGATCCAGGACGCCGTCCACGAAGACGTCCTCCACGCGGATATCGCCCAGCGTCCGGGCACTCAGCGGATTTCCGGACAGCACGACGAAGTCCGCACGCTGGCCGATCTCGAACCGGCCCTGGCCGTTGCCGCCGTCCAGGTCGCGCGTCAGCGCCTGCAGCGCTTCATCGCGGCTCAGCGCCAGATCCGCCTGCCGTCCGTCCCGTTGGGTCATGTCCCGCATCATCTGCAAAGGTGTCTGCCCGCTGTCGCCGGACCCGGATGTTACCACTATCCCGGCCCCCACCATGTCGGACCAAGCCCGCGTGCGGCGGATACGCCTTGTCCCGACCCGCGCCTGCAAGGCGTCCGACAAATCTCCGGAAGGGTCCCTCGGCAAGTCTGCGGGAAGAGCCGTGACCGAAAGGCCCAGCGCGGAGGCCCGGTCGAAGAAATCACGGCGCACCACATCCGCCCCGGCCAGCCGCACAGCCGGCGCGCCGTCCGTCACGCCGCGCCGCTCCATCGCGCCCAGTAGCTGATCCGTGGCCGCGTCGCCGGACGCTTTCACGACCAGCTCGAAACCCGCCTCCCGCGCCCGCTCCATCAACCGCTCGGCTCTCTCCAGCGTGTCGCGCAGCAGCGGTTCCGCGTCCGGTTCGTCGGAATAGGGCGCGACCATCTGCGCCGTGCGGGCCGCCAAGGTCCCGTCGCGCACGAGCGAAAAACCGATGACCGAAAGCCGCCCGCTCCGGTCCGGACCCCGCTCTAGCCATTTATCTGCGAGCACCTCGTCCCGCGCGTCCAGGAAGACGGAAACGCGCAGTGGAAGACGGTTTTGCTCATTCAGGGACTGCAGGGCGATAAGGTCGTCCCCGCTCACCTCAGTCAGGTGAACAGACGTCACACCCGTCACCCTCATGGCGACCAGGTGTTCCTCCAGCGCGTCCGCCCGCACGGACGGGTCCGGCTGGGGCAGAGCCTGCAGGACCAACTCCCGCGCCGTGCCGAGCAGCAGTCCGGTCGCGGCCCCGTCGCGCACCCGGTCGATGCGGCCGCCAGCGGGGTCAGGCGTGTCGTTCTGATTCCCGGCGGCTTCCAGCGCGGCCGAATTGGCGAAGGCGGCTCCACCTGTCCGGGATAGTATGAGGGTCGGGCGCGCCTCCAATGCCTCGTCGAGGGCTTCCAGTTCCGACCTGCTGGCCGAGACCAGGAGAGCCTCCTCCAACCCGTATCCGATGATCCACGCCGCATCCGGCGCGGCGCGCAGTGCGGTCCGGGTGGGCAGGATGTCCAGCGACGCCGCTCCGCCCAGCGTCACAGGGGCATGGGACAGGACGCGCCCATCGATCCGCGAGTAGGCGTCCGTAAACCCCGGCACGATCGTCCGGCCTGAATAATCCAGCAGACGCGCGCCCGGATTGCGCGCGCGCAGCCGGTCTTCCGGTCCGATGGCTGCGATGCGCCCGTCCTGTATCAGCAGCGCTCTTTGCACGGTGATGGGGGTGGGCGGCTGCCGTTCGGGGTCCACGCTCAGCAGGGTCGCGCCTGTCACCAGCGTCGTGCCGGGCTGGGCGGCCGGGCCGCATCCGCACAGGACCGCCAGACCGGCCAGCACCGTCAGCGCGTGTTTCAAGGCTGTGCGTCGGGCCGTCACGATGGGCAGGGGTCTAGACGAGCGGGCGCGCCGGACCAGACGGCTTTTCGTGCGGGCGCGCCATACGCCGCCGCCAGTCAACAATCCGCGCGCCCGGGGTCACTCCGACCCGGTGGCCTTCGCCCCGAAGACCGCGCCTTGCGTGCGGCCATTCCCGGTCAACTCGTCATAGGCCGCGTCCTGGCCGCGCGACGTGATGGCCCGGCCCAGCGCGTTCAGCCGGTCGCCGACCACGCGGCAGTCGGGGTCCGAGATATCGGCTTCGGACAGGATTTTCTGGATGTCCTGCTTGGCGCGGTATCCGACCAGCCCGTGACCGTATTCATGGATCCACAGATCGCGCTCGAACGCCGACCAAAGGTCGCGCAGAGCTTGCGGCGCGTCATCGTCCGGCTCCCAGTCCGGCAGCTGGTACGTCACGCGCAGCCGGGTCGTGACGCTCTCCACCCGGCACGTCCCGTCCGTCTCTTCGAGGTCGTAGCGCCAATCGACATTCGCGGTCCAGAAGCGGTCAATCTT
>CAYULR010000217.1:0-2074 GCA_964445685.1 uncultured Algimonas sp. | reverse complement strand
CGAGAAAGGCGAGGCCCGCCCCCTTCGCCCCGGCCAGCATCCCGGTCTCGCCGTTCAGCAGCTCCGAAGGGGTCGAGCCCTCGATCTCGTAGAATTTCGTCGTGATGGTGATGTCGTCGCGGGTCTTGCGCGCGTCCGGGCGCAGCACGCCGAGCGGTGCGTCCGCCTCCGGCAGGCGGTCCGGAACGGTGAACTCCGCCAGCTCATAAGACGACAGATCGACGGACGGCGTGCCGTCCTCCGCTGTGCTGGAGCATCCGGCAACCAGACCTGCCGAGACCAGGCACGCTGCAACGAGACACGCTGGGAATAGGCTGGCCGCACCCGGATCACGCTCCCGCAGCCGCTTCATCCCTTATGCCTCTGGTCCGGTTCGAACGTCTTGCGCACCTTCAGGCTCTGGATCTGGTTGCGCTCGCGCGTCAGGATTTCGAACCGGTAGCCGTGATAGGCGAAGGTCTGCCCGGCCGTGGGGATGGTCTGGCTCTCGTGGATGACCAGGCCTGCGATGGTCACGGCCTCGTCGTCGGGCAGCTTCCAGTCCATGGCGCGGTTCAGGTCCCGGATGGCTACGTCGCCGCGCACGACCGCGCCGCCGTCCTTCAGGCGGTTCACCCCTTCGAGTTCCTCGTCATACTCGTCCTGGATGTCGCCAACGATCTCCTCGAGGATGTCTTCTAGGGTGATCACGCCCATGAGCGAGCCATATTCGTCCACAACTAGGGCGAAGTGCTCGCGCTTGCTCTGGAAGGCGCGGAGCTGTTTCACGACCGAAGTGGTCTCCGGCACGAACCACGCATCGCGCAGCAGCTTCTTCACGTCCACGCTGGCCACGTCGCCCGCCTTGGCCAGGGCAGCAAGCCAGTCCTTGACGTGGATGACGCCCACCACATTGTCGCTGTCGCCCGAATAGACGGGCAGGCGCGAATGGCCGGAGGCCAGCACCTCCTTCAGCAGCTCGTCGTTCGGCGTTTCCACATCCACCATGGACAGGTTCGAGCGGTGGATCATCACGTCCTCGACCGTCAGCTCCCCGATCTCCAACACGCCGTAGATCTGGTCGCGGGCGCGCTTGGCCACGCCGCCTTCCTGCAGGTGCAGGTCCACCGCGCCTTTGATCTCGTCCGTCGCCGTCCAGGTCGTGCCCAGCGTGTCGACGCCGAAGACGCGCAGAACCCCGTTCACGATGGCCTGCACGACCAGCACGATCGGGGCGAGCAGCCTGACGATCAGGTTGATGGGCCGCGCCACCACCAGCGCCCACTTGTCGGGCTGGGAAATGGCGTAGGTCTTGGGCAGGACTTCGGCGAACACCAGGATCAGCGCGGTCATGACGGCGGTCGCCAGCGCCAGCGCCGTTGCGCTGCCGCCGAAGACATTGGTGAACAGCGTCGTGGTCAGGACCGAGGCCAGGATGTTCACCAGATTGTTGCCCAGCAGGATGCCGCCCAGCAGCCGTTCGCGCATGTTCATCAGGCGCTGCACGACGGTCGCGCGCTTGTCGCCGTCTTTCTCCGCGGCGTGCATGCGAACGCGGGACGCGGCCGTCAGCGCGGTTTCAGAACTGGAAAAGAAGCTGGAGAAGATCAGCAGCGTCAGGATGATCCCCATGAGAACGAGGTTCTGCGGCTCCAAAAAGGCGCTCATGGGGCTATGTCCTTCAGATATCGGTGCAGGGCGGCTTCGTCGGCGGTCTTCTCCACGAAGCTCCGCCCGATGCCGCGTGCGAGGATGAGCGCGATGCGCCCGCCACTATTCTTCTTGTCCTGTCTCATATGCGCGAGGACCGCATCCGGGTCCGACAAAAGCGCACTCATGCCAGCGCGGACCGGCATGCCGAGGCGCGACAGGTGCGACCGGACCCGGTCCGCTTCGGCCTGCTCGCAAAGACCCAGCCGGGCGGAAAACTCGAACGCCATGTCCATGCCCGCGCTCACCGCTTCGCCGTGCAACAGCTCGCTGTAGCCGGTCGCGGCCTCCAGGGCGGGGCCGAAGGTGTGGCCGTAGTTGAGCTTGGCCCGTTGGCCCGATTGCGCGAGCTCGTCCGCCTCGACGACGTCCGCCTTGAGCCGAC
>CAYULR010000216.1:0-4925 GCA_964445685.1 uncultured Algimonas sp. | reverse complement strand
GCCTTCCATCCAGGCCATGATCAACGCGTTCGGCTGGCGCTGGGCCTATGTCGGCGTCGGTCTCCTGCCGCTGATCTTTTCCCTGCCGCTCGCCTTCTTCCTGTTCCGCGACGAGAAGGAAGACAAGCAACTGGCCGAGATCGACGATAGCGAGGCCAAGTCGCTGATGAGCTGGATCTGGGTGCCCGTGCTGATCGCGGTGGCGCTGTGTGCGGTCGTCATTTCCGTGCTCGGCATGGAAAACGGCGCGCAGAAGGCGATCGGCCTGATGGCGGCGTTCTTCCTGGCCTATGTGGCTTTCGTCTACATCAGCTCACGCAACATCGGCAGCAATCCCATTCCGGGTCTGACGGTCAAGCAAATCTACGGCGACTACCGTTTCTGGGTCATCCTGTTCGCCTTCATGCTGCTCGGCGCGGTCGTGTCGGGCATCATCGCCAACTCGAAGTTCATCCTGCTCGACAAGGGCTACACCGACAACATGGCGGCGAGCCTGTTCGTCGGCGCGGGCGTCATCGGCTTGTCGACCATGGTCGGGCGTCTGGTCGGGGGCTATCTCGTCGACCGCATGTGGGCGCCGTTGATCGGTTTCATCTTCCTCAGCGTGCCCGCGCTCGGTTGCTGGATCCTAATGGGCGACTATCCGGTCGGGCTGAACGTCCTGGCGCTGATCCTCGTCGGCCTGGCGGCAGGCGTGGAGTTCGACCTGATGGCCTATTTCGTCAGCCGCTATTTTGGGATGAAGTCCTACGGCCGCATCTACGGCCTGATCTACGCGGCTTTCGGTCTGGGATCCGGGACGTCGCCGATCATCTTCAACCTGATCCGGGGCGATGCGGCGGACTATTCCGGCGTTCTCCTGCTGGCGTCCTTCGGCTTCATCATCGGCGGCGCGGTCCTGCTGACGCTTGGCAAGTACCGCGACTTCGGGCTGGACCCGCATGCGCATTAGGGCGCTCTGCCTCGCGGCGGGGGTGCTCCTGGCAGCCTGCGCGACCCCGTCCATGAGCGGGCTGTTCCCGGACGACCCGGACCGGTCCGCCGAAGACATCATGCGCGCCGCGCATGCGGCAGCGGGCGGGCCGGACTGGGTCCGCCCAGACACGCTCGCCATGGATGGATACGCCGTCTTCTACCGCGACGGGACTGCGGCCCGCCACGAACGCCACACCATGTACCGCGTCTACGACGCCGCCAAGACCGACGCCCATAGCGCGGACGGCAAGGTGCGCATCACCTCGCTGCGGGACGGCATCCCCATCATCGACGTCGCCTTCGACGGACAGACGACCTCCACCGCCCAAGGCCCGCGCGAGCCGTCCGACGCGGATGCGCGCTGGGCGTCCAACTTCGGCTTCGGCGTGATCCGCCACGCGCTGGATGACGGGTACAGCCTGGCAAGGCTGCCGGACGATCTGGTCGACGGCACGCCGGCCTACTGGATCGAAGTGACCGACCCGGTCGGTGGCACGACCCATTTCGCCGTCGCCAAGGACAGCCACGCCGTGCTCAGCGTCGCTTTCGACACGGAACGCGGCTGGCACGAGCGCATCTATTCCGGCTTCTACAGCAATCCCGGCGCGTCCTGGGTGCAGCCGCGCCGCGTGCGCCTGTTCTACAATGGCGTCAAAGCCAACGAGGTCATCTGGACCCGCCATCTTGTGGATGCGCCGCTTCCGGACTGCCTGTTCGTTCTTCCAGAACGTGATGTGTGCTTTGGTCCCTTTGACACGCCCCCGGACGCGCCCTAGCCCGGAAGAAAGCCGCAACGCTGCGGCGAGGGGAAAGAGCGCCTATGGGCCCGGAACGGTTTGAGACCATTGTCATCGGAACAGGCTTTGCGGGGCTTGGCCTCGGCGCAAAGCTGAAGGAAGCGGGACGGACCGACTTTGTCCTCCTGGAGAAAGCCGACGCCATTGGCGGGACCTGGCGGGAAAACACCTATCCCGGCGCGGAATGCGACGTGCCGAGTGCGCTCTACAGCTACTCCTTCGCGCCCAACCCGACCTGGGACTTCAAATGGGCGAAGCAGAAGCAAATCCTGCAATACATCAACGATTTCGCCGACGACTTCGGCCTGCGCCCGCACATCCGCCACGGCGCGAAGGTGACCTCCGCCGAGTGGCTGGACGCGGAATGGCTTGTCACGCTGGAGGGCGGGGCGCAAATGCGGTCTCGCTTCCTCGTCTCCGGCATCGGGCAGCTGCATCATCCGCGCGTGCCGGACTTCGACGGGCTGGACGACTACCAAGGCCCGGCCTTCCACACGGCGCGCTGGGACCATTCCGTAGACCTGAAGGGCAAGGATATCGCCTGCGTCGGCAATGCGGCGTCCGCGATCCAGCTGATCCCCGAAGTCGCCAAGGTCGCACGCAAGCTGACTGTCTATCACCGCAGCCCGAACTGGATCATCGACAAAGGCGACCGCCCCTATAGCGGCTTTGAGAAGTGGCTGGGCAAGGCCGTGCCGAGCATCACCAAGCTCTACCGCGGCGCGCTCTGGGCACAGGGTGAATACATCCTCTGGCCGACCATCCAGGGCAAGAAAATGCAAGGCGCGATCCTGCGCATGCAGCACGAGAAAAAGCTCAAGACAAACTTCCCGGACAATCCGGACATGCGCGAGCGGCTGACCCCGGACTACCCGATCGGCGCGCGGCGCATCCTGCTGTCCGACCAGTATATCGAGGCGCTGGCCCGCGATAACGTCGAGGTCGTCTTCGAGCCTATCGAGCGGTTCACGAAAGACGGCATCCGCGCCGGCGGCGTGGAGCGGACGCACGATGCAGTCGCACTGGCGACGGGCTTCATCACCAATCCGTTCCTGATGGAGATCGACGTGAAAGGCGAGCAGGGCCTCTCGCTGAAGGAGCGTTGGACCGACGGGGCGGAAGCCTATCTCGGCGTGATGACGTCGGGCTTCCCGAACCTGTTCCTGCTCTACGGCCCGAACACGAATACGGGCCACACCAGCATCGTCTACAAGCTGGAGCAGCAGTTCGAGATGGTCCGCAAGCTGATGGACCATGCGGGCGAGGGGACGCTGAGCGTCAACGCGCAAGCCGAGGCCGAGTACAATGCCGAGGTCCAGACGCGCCTGCGCGACACGGCCTGGGACAAGATCGAGGCCTCCTGGTACAAGGACGGGGAGAAGGTGACGAACAACTGGCCCGGCTCTTCCGTGGAATTCAAGAAACGGCTGACGCAGCCCATCTTCGAGCATTTCGAGGTTACGCCATGAGCACCGCCGCGACGGCCCGCACGGGGGCGAAACCCTCTTTCGGCTACAAGGCCATCGAAGGCCTCTTCCGCACCTTCAAAATGCGCAACCGGATGCTGAAGGATGCCGCCAAGGGCGAGCAGCGCAACGAGGTCCCGACGGGAAAGCTCGTCAAGCGCTGGGAGCGCTCGGACTTCGACGGCCGGGCGGTCTGGACCTGTCATCCGGAAGGCGGTCCGACGGAGCGGATCTACGTCCATCAGCACGGCGGCGGCTATGTGTACGGGCTGCTTAAGCTGCACTTCCAGTCGCTGCAGGAGGTCGCCGACCATGCCGGGATGACCGTCATGTTGCCGGACTATCCGTTGCCTCCGCAGGCGCGGGCACCGCAGATCATGGACTGGGCCGACCGGCATTTCAGCGCGGTCGTAGACCGGTTCGGGATTGCCAACGTCTCGCTCGGCGGGTGCAGCGCGGGCGGCAATCTGGCGCTCGCCATCCTGCAAAAGCGTGCCAGCCGGGGCGAGGCGAACCCCAAGACCATCGCGCTCTGGTCGCCCTGGGTGGACCTGACCGAGGCGGATGCTCCGCCGACCGCCGAGGACGACTATGAAGCCGTCATCACGCCGTTCGGCCTGGAACCGGCCGTTGGCGCCTATCTGGGCGATAGCGGCCTCGACCGTGCCGACCCGTTGGTCTCGCCGCTCTTCGCCGACCTGTCGGGTCTGCCGACGCTGAACATCGTCACGGGCGGAAAGGATATCCTGAACCCGAGCATCACGGAGTTTGCGGAAAAGGCGAACAAGGCCGGGCGGTTGGGCGAGTATCTGGTGGAGCCGGAATACGGCCACTACTGGATGTTCTACCCGGTGAAGGACCGCCACCCGACGCTGAAGGCCATCGCGGGGTGGCTGCGCGCGTAAGCGGTCACCGCAGGTGAATTTTCGCGGAATGCGAAAATAGCGAAGCGCCGTGAACGTAAGTGAACGGACTCCTGCGCAGCAGGAGGTGCCAGAGTGTGCTTCGAGCAGGGGGAGAGGTGCAGCCTCGGTGCTGATCCGGGGCAAACCTTGAAAAAGAGAGCCTTCCGCGAGGGAGGAACGCTTTTGTTGTGCCACTCCGGTTGAACTTACAGGTTCGGTTGGAGTGAACGATGGGTTGGAGGGAGTGGCACGCGTTAGCCAGTCCCTCACGGAAGGTGTTCGGTCGGCTTGTTAAGAGCAGCCGGGAACTTGGCCTTTGTAGGGGCAAATGTCGCGGGGCGGATACGATTGTTGAAGTTTCTTGCAAGCTGCTGAAAGACTTGCGGAACCCAACCGCGATAAGCGCGGACGCATCTCCCACAGCCTTCGTCCCCGGCATTTATTGCCGGGGCCTCATGCTTGTCTTGAGCCACGAGAGGGCCAGTCCACCGTGGGACCACGACCGAGGGAGGCCCCGGCAATAAATGCCGGGGACAACGCCTCTCCCTCCTCCTTCGCTCATCCCCACGAAGGCGGGGATCCAGGCCATGGCAGGTCAGAGACCTCACGAGTCTTCAGAAAGCTGGTTTCCCGCCTTCGCGGGAATGAGCGAAGGGGGAGAGTTGCGCGCACAAAAAAAGCCGACGCCTTGGCGTCGACCTTATTTGCTTGCGAAGAGAATTCCCCTTCGCGTCCTTTGGGGACGCGCCGCTGCGCGGAGGTTTGCTTCCGGTCCGTTTCAC
>CAYULR010000215.1:4611-4989 GCA_964445685.1 uncultured Algimonas sp. | reverse complement strand
CTGACGGGCGGCATCTATTTCGGCGACAAGGGCCGGGATGAACGCGGCGCCTATGACGAATGCCGCTACTCCGAAGCCGAAGTCGAGCGCATCGCCATCAAAGCGTTCGACCTGGCGCAGACGCGCCGCAAGAAAGTCACCAGTGTCGACAAATCCAACGTGCTGGAAACCTCCCGCCTGTGGCGCGAGACAGTCGAGCGTGTGGCCAAGGACTATCCGGGCCGATGCCGTCGCCGGGGAGGTAGGTGAAGGTGATGTCGGTCATGCAACTGTCTCGAAGTGGAGGACCTCCCCTCTCCCCGAGGGAGAGGGTGCCCGAAGGGCGGGTGAGGGGGATACGGATGGATTGCAGGGACGCGGGTGGCTTGCCGCCGCATT
>CAYULR010000215.1:0-4601 GCA_964445685.1 uncultured Algimonas sp. | reverse complement strand
CGTCTGTGGCGCGAGACGGTCGAGCGCGTCGCCAAGAATTACCCGGATGTCGAGCTGGAACACCTGCTCATCGATGCCATGACTATGCACATGCTGACCCGCCCGACCGACTTCGACGTGGTGCTGACGGAGAACATGTTCGGCGACATCCTGACGGACGAAGCGTCCGTGCTGGCCGGGTCGATGGGCGTGATCCCGTCCGCGTCGCTGTCCGACGGCAAGACCGGAATGTTCGAACCCATCCATGGCAGCGCACCCGACATTGCCGGACAAGGCAAGGCGAACCCGCTCGCCATGATCCTCAGCGCGGCATGGATGCTGCGCCTCTCCTTCGGGCTGGACGCGGAAAGCGCCGCCATAGAGACCGCCGTGGAGGCGGCGCTGGAGGCGGGCGAGGTCACGGGCGATCTGGGCGGGTCGCTGTCGACGTCGCAGGTTGGCGAAGCCGTGGCGCGCCGTGTCAGTTGATTTACATGACCTTGCCGCGCGCATCGATGCGGCGCGGGTCTACGCGCTGGCGTCGCGCACGCCGCTGCAGTTCGCGCCCAAGCTGTCCGAAGAATTGGGCCGTCCGGTCTGGCTGAAACGCGAGGACCTGCAGGACGTGTTCTCGTTCAAGATCCGCGGTGCGGCGAACCGCATGGCGGGGCTGAAGGAGGCGGAGGCCGCGCGCGGGGTGTGCGCGGCCAGCGCGGGCAACCACGCGCAGGGAGTCGCCAAGGCCGCCGCCTATCACGGCGTGGATGCGACGATCTTCATGCCTATCACGACCCCGTCCATCAAAGTCGCCGCCGTGGAAGCGCGCGGCGCGAAGACGCGGCTGGTCGGCGACACATATGACGATGCCTGCGCGGCGGCGCTGGCCTATTCCGAAGAGACAGGCGCGGTCTTCATCCACCCGTTCGACGAATTGCCCGTTATTGCGGGCCAAGGCACGGTAGCGCGCGAAATCTTCGAGGACGCGCCGCGCGACGTAGCGGCCATCTATGTCTGCACGGGCGGCGGCGGACTGGTCAGCGGTATCGGCGCCTATTCGCGCGTTCATTCACCGGACACGCGGATCTTCGCCGTGGAACCGCAGGGCGCGGCGACGCTGGCGGCGGCGCGGAAGACCGGACGGCCCGTCCCCCTCGCCCACGTGGACGGCTTCGCGGACGGCGTCGCCGTGCGGACTTTCGGCGAGCTGACGTTCCGCATCTGCGAGCAGGTCGTGGACGGATGCGTGCAAGTTTCTAATGACGAGATCAGCGCCGCCGTGCGCGATATCTTCGAGCTGACCCGCACCGTGGTGGAACCGGCGGGCGCGCTGGCGCTGGCGGGGCTGCGGCGCAGCGTGGCCGACGGCACGGCCCCGGACGGCGACTGCGTCGTCACGGTTTCGGGCGCGAATGTGAACTTCGACCGGATCGGTCACATGGTGGAACGCGCGGAACTGGGCGCGGGCGAGGAGATGCTCTTCTCCGCCGTCATCCCGGAACAGCGCGGGGCCTTCCGCCGTTTCGTGGACGCGCTGGGTTACCGCGCCGTGACGGAATTCTCCTACCGCTACCGCGACGCGGACGCCGCGCACTTGCTGGTCGGCCTGAAGATCAAGAGCGGGGCGGAGCGCGACGCCGTTATGGCGGCGCTCCACGCCGCAGGCGTCACGGCGCATGACCTCTCGGACGACCGCCTCGCCAAACGCCATCTGCGCCATCTGGGCGGCGGCCATGCCCGGTCCGATATCACCGAGGCCGTCTACCGCGTGGAATTCCCCGAACGCCCCGGCGCGCTGGGACAGTTCCTGTCGGCCCTGGATGCGCGCTGGAACATCAGCCTGTTCCACTATCGCAACCACGGCGCGGCCGAAGGCCACGTACTCTGCGGCTTCCAACTGCCGAACAATGACAAGCCCGCGTTGGAAGACAGCCTCGCCGCGATCGGCTTTCCGGTTTGGGAGGAAACGGACAACCCGGCGGCGCGGCTATTTCTTTGACTTCAACTTAAAACAAGATAACTCCCTGGCTCATCAGGGAGGCTCTCATGGCAAACAAATCCGGCGGCAACGCGCTCTACTTCATTATCGGCGCGGCTGTGGTCGCCGCAATCGCCGTCGCTTTTTTCGTGATGCAGGAAAGCAATGAACCCGACCTGTCGATCGACGTCAGCGAAGACGGGATCGAGGTCGAGACCAACTAGGCTTCCCCGACCTCCGCAACGGCACCATCCTCTCCCCTATATCTCGCTCGGATAGACCGGGCGGATGTCGTAGGGGATGTCGTCCAGGTTTCCGAGCACGGTCTGCGCGGCTTCGTCGAGCTGCGTGTACTCGTCGAGGAACGCCTTGGCCGCGTCGTAGTCGCCGTCGCCCTGCAGGCGCACGACGATGCCTGTCAGGTCGGAGACGGCCTGGGCCAGCTTGTCGAAATCGAGGCGGAAGCGCTGTTCGTCCGGGAGCCATTCGGCGGCCCCGACCTCGCGGATGTAGCTGTACTGGAAGGCTGCGCCCTTGGCGTGGGCCGCGCCCGTGCCGAAGCGCATGGACCGGAACTTGCCCGTGAAATAGGTCGCGAGGTAGGCATCGCGCTCCGCCGGGTCGAGTTCGCCGCGCTCCATCATGTAGAGTACATTGTACGCGCCCATCACGTCGGCCTTGCCCTCTTCGAGACCGCTATAGAGGTCCTTCAGTTCCAGGCGCACTTCCGTCTCTCTCGGTCCGTCGGGGCCATCCACCGTGATCGTGCCCGGCCCCAGCGAGTGGGCGAGTTCGTGGAAGAGCGTGTTGTTGCTCATCCATTTTTTCGCCGTCAGCTCCGCTTGTTCTGGCACCAGCACCCGTTCGCCGATGGGCGCGAGGATGCGGTCGTATTTCGCGCCCAGCACGTTGGCGAGGATGACCTTTTTGGCGCCCTTGGCCTCGCGGACCCGTTCGTCGTTCGGCAGGTTGAAGGCGATGGTCTGCACGCCGTTCGAGTTGTCGCCGCCGCCTTTGACCTGGTCGACCACGGCGATGGGGCTCTCGAACCCGCGCGACGTATTCTTGTAGCGGTCCTCGACCGGAAGGTTGGCTTCCATGTCGGGCAGGTAGGCCTTGTACTTGTCGAGCGCGGCGGACGCTTCCGGGTCCTTGACTGTCAGGAACATCTCATAGGCCGTCTTGTAGCCGAACAGACCGTCATCATAGACTTCGTAAGGGCCGACCGCGATCTCGATCGCGCCGTCCAGGTCCATCCACGCCAGCTCGGATTCGAAATACTCGTCCGTCTCGAACGCGTCCGCGCGCAGCTCCAGGAAACGCTTCAGCGTGGGCTCTTCGGACAGGGACGCGGCGCGGCGCAGGATACGCGCGGCAGGCCCCACGAACTCGGCATATTCCTCGTGATACGGCACGGCGATCAGGCCGCCCTCATCGTCGCGGCGGATGACCGTGTAGCCGGACACGAACGCCTCTTCGTCCTGCGGGTTGGCGGTCAGGTGCGCGGCGAATTCCTCGCGCGTCATGTCTTCGGGGTAGAAGCCGGACCCGGCCGGGCACGCGCCCAGACCGTCCACGAAGGGCGCATCCGCCTCCAGCCCGTCGCAATGGGCGAAGTGCAGATCGAACATGGCCAACGCGTCCGGATCGCCCGTCGCCGCCACGCGCGTGCGCAGCGCCGGATTGTCGGCGTTTCGCTGCAACAGGAAGAGCTCGTCGAGGATCGGTCCCAGCTCCATCAGCGTGTTCACTACGGCCCGCTCTGACTCGGACAGGAATGACGTATCCGGGGCCATGCGGACTTCGGCGAATTTCGCGTACTGGCCTTCCACGTCATAGAAGGGCGCGGGCGCGGGCGCCGTCACCTCGGCTTGCGTTTCCACCTCCCGGTCCGGCGCGGGTTCGCCCGTGCAGGCCATCAACGTGGCGGCGGACAGAAGAAGCAGGGTGCGTTTCATGGGTCGGTCCTTGGAGGGTTTCGAAAGCGTGGGGATCAGGCGAGCTTCGCGCGGATGGTCTCGGCCAGCGCGGACAGCTCGTCCGCATCCGCCATCTTGCCGCGCGCATGCTCGGCCATGTCGGAGTCGGAATAGCGTGGAATGATGTGGACGTGGGTGTGGAACACGGTCTGCCCAGCGGGCGCGCCGTTGAACTGCGTGACGATGATCCCGTCCGGCGACAGGGCCGCGTCGACCGCCTTCGCCAGACGCTGCACCAGTCCGAAGACGCGTCCGATGTCCTTGGGGTTGGTCTCCAGCAGATTGCGCGATTCCGACTTGGGAATGACCAGGCAATGGCCGCGCGTCTGCGGAAAGGCGTCCATGATGGCAATGGCCTGCTCTTCGTCCACAATGGTCGCGGACGGCATCTCCCCACGCAGGATCTTCGCAAAGACGTTGTAGGGATCGTAGGAGCCGTGGAGTGACATGAGCACGGGTTAGGGCGGGAGTGTGGTGACATCAAGGCTGGCGCAGTAGGTTTGCGTTCCGAGAGGGTGGTTGGGGGTTCTCGGCGCAAGCCAATAAGGTCGACGCCGAGGCGTCGGCTTTTTTGTTTGGAGGGGCCTCTAATTCTTCGCTCATTCCCGCGCACGCGGGAATCCAGCTTACGGAAGACTCGTGAGGTCTCTGACCTGCCATGGCCTGGA
>CAYULR010000214.1:0-4993 GCA_964445685.1 uncultured Algimonas sp. | reverse complement strand
GGCCGGGATGGCGATGATGACCAGCAGGATCACCGGAACCACGGTCCAGATGATCTCGATCAGCGTGTTGTGGGACGTCTTGGACGGAACCGGGTTCTTGCTCTCCCGGAAGCGGATCAGGATGTACGCCATCAGGAAGAAGACGAACAGAACGATCAGCGTGATGATCACCTGGACCAGATTGTGGACCCAGATCAGGTCGTCCATCACCGGCGTCGCGGACTTCTGCAGGAACCAGCCCATCGGCTCGGGGCCGACTTCCAGGTCTTCGGCAAATGCCGCCGTGCCGGACAGCAGGGCGGCAAGCCCGGCAGCCAGTGTTTTGGAAGCGGTTCTCAGAATGGCGGTCGGCGCGCGCATCGATACCTCGTGTCAAATAATGGTGATAAGGCCCACTCGGCCCATCACGGTCCCTATATAGCTGTGGCGCGCTGCGGTTCCGATGCCCAGGCGGGACGCGGATTGTCGCAGTGGTGGCCCCAGCGGTCGCGCGGCGCTCTTACTCCGCCTTGTTGCGGAGGGAAACCCCTGTTACCCCGCCTCGGGCTGGAAAGCCGCATGCGTCACATGGCCCCTGCATTCCGGGGGTTTGCGCAGCCCATTCCCGCTATTCCGGCGTTGTACCGGACGACACCACACCAAGGACGCCCATGACTGACTTCGTTTTCGACGATAGCGACCTCGACGCCGCCTCCGCCGAGCGGCTCCTGTCGGAGACCCTGCGCGGCGCGGATGACGGGGAGCTCTTCGTGGAACGCTCCTCCTCCGAGGCGCTGTCCTTCGACGACGGACGCCTGAAGACGGCGAGCTTCGACAACAGCCGCGGTTTCGGGCTGCGCTGCGTGGCGGGCGAGGCCTCGGGCTTCGCGCAATCCTCCGAGCTGTCGCCCGAGTCCCTGTCGCGCGCGTCGGACGCCGTGCAGCTCGTCAAGGTCGGCCATGACGGCGTGATGAGCGAGCTGCCGCGCCGCACCAATGCCGCGCTCTATCCCGACATCGACCCCACGGAGACCCCTGGCTTCGCCGACAAGGTCGGCCTGTTGCAGCAGATCGACGCCTTCTGCCGAGCGCTCGACCCTGAAGTCGTGCAGGTCACGGCCACGCTGGCGGGGTCGCGCCGCGCCATCTCCATTCTCAAGCAGGGCGGCGCGCGCATCAACGACGTCCGCCCGCTCGTGCGTCTGAACATCATGATCATCGCCGAACGCAAGGGCCGCCGCGAGTCCGGCTATGTCGGCATGGGCGGCCGCCGCCCCTATGACGAGATCACCTCGCCCGACGTCTGGCAGCCCATGGCGCGCGAAGCGCTGCGCCAGGCGCAGGTCAACCTGACCTCCGTCGACGCCCCCGCCGGGCAGTTCGACGTGGTGCTCGGCCCCGGCTGGCCGGGCGTGCTGCTCCACGAAGCGATGGGCCACGGGCTGGAAGGCGACTTCATCCGCAAGGGCACGTCCGCCTTCGCCGGGCGGCTGGGCGACCAGGTCGCCAGCCCCGGCGTGACCATCGTGGACGACGGCACGATCCACGGCGCGCGCGGCTCGCTGACGGTGGACGACGAAGGCACGCCGACGGAACGCACCGTCCTGATCGAAGACGGCAAGCTCGTGGGCTTCATGCAGGACCGGCTGAACGCGCGCCTCATGGGCGTCGCCCCGACCGGCAATGGCCGTCGCGAGTCCTTCGCCCACGCCCCCATGCCGCGCATGACGAACACTTTCATGCTGGGCGGCGACGTGCCCCAGGCGCATATGATCAGCCAACTGGAAGACGGCATCTACGCCAGCAATTTCGGCGGCGGTCAGGTCGACATCACGTCGGGCAAGTTCGTCTTCCAGTGCACCGAAGCCTACCGCGTGCGGAACGGAAAGATCGAAGAACCCCTCAAGGGCGTGACCCTGATCGGCGACGGCCCCAAGGTCCTCGGCCAGATCCGCCACGTCGGCGACGACATGGAACTCGATCCCGGCATCGGCGTGTGCGGCAAGGCAGGCCAAGGCGTGCCCGTGGGCGTGGGGCAGCCTTCGCTCTACGTCGAGCAACTGACGGTGGGCGGGACGGCCTGATCCAATCTGGCCCCACAGGTTTGCGTCCCCGCAAGGGGTCTAAGAACGACGAAGTCGTTCGTCGCAAACCTCCGCGCAGCGGCGCGTCCCCAAAGGACGCGAGGGGGAACTCTCGGCGTGAGCACGTGCTGGTCCGCATGGTCAGGAGATGGACAGGCCGGTCAAGCCGGCCTGAGCGGTGTGAGGAGAGCAGTAGGCGCTCCCTCTTCCCTTCGCTCATTCCCGCGCAGGCGGGAATCCAGCTTGCGGAAGACTGACACGCTCTCTGACCTGCCACACCCTGGATCCCCGCCTACGCGGGAATGAGCGAAGAAGAAGGAAGCGTCGAAGCCCGCTCAAGCCTCCTATACCGACATAGTCGCATTAGGCCGGGCAAGCCCGCCCCTACTTCGACAGATCGAATTCCGCCCGGAAGTCCCGCGCCTCGGCCTCGTCCGTTGCGGGCCGCGCCAGCGTGTAGGTCAGCGTCCGCGCCGCCGGATCGACCGTGAACGTCCAGACGTTCGGATTGGACCGCGCAATGCCGTTTTCGGTGAAGTTGGCCCGCGTCTCGGCATCCGTCGGGAAGGACTGGCTGAGCCGCGTGCCGCCTTCCTGCGCCAGCCCGCCATATTGCGTGACGGGTGACGGAGAGCCGTCCGGCTCGACATGTTCGTGCTTGAAGAGCAGCCCGTCCTCCGTCTGGCTCAGCACCCAGGTCCGCGACGCGTCGCGCCCGACGGCGAGCGGCATGCGGATGACGTCGGACGTGCAGTCGACGGGACCCACGACGAGCGTCTCGCCCATCCAGTCCGCGTCGGCCGCCTGGTCACTGACGACCTCGCCCGTGACGGTGCGACTGCAGAGCTCCATCATCTTGACGAAGAAGGCGCGTTCGGGATTGGCGGCTTCGGCGTCCGTGAGGCCGAGCGACGGGTTGGGCTCAGGCAGGCAGGCGGTGAGCAGCCCTAGAGCCAGGAAAACACAGAGACGGGTCCGCACATTGGGAAACCTAGAGATAGACTGTGTCATGAAACCTCGCCTTCATTGTTCAGGCTGCGCCGAGCCACTTCGGCATGCCTGTGGCCGCATTGGCGGCATATGTCGTCACAGTGGTAGGCCGCCAAGGTCCACTTGGCTACGCTGACCCGGCAATCCGGGCATTCCAGCGCCGACTCATACAGAAAACCGAGCTTGCGGTAGGTGATCCAGACTGAGCCAAGCCACCCCGAGAGCCCTCCGAGAACAATGCCGACCCGCGTAAACTCCGGCCCGAACAGAGCTTTGAATATGTGAGCGCCCACGAAGAAGGACGGAATGAGGAGAAGAAAGGGAAGGGCGAAGGGAAGCACGACTCCCCAGCGACGCACGTTGCGGGAAAGTTTAAGGTGGTCTTTCGCCCAATCCGTCATAGACCTCGCTGCCGCTCGCCGCGCTGGAGTCGCGCGGATGACCGCAGACCCCCGTGCTTGGCTAAAGCCTGCGCGCGCCGCCCTGCGGCCAGTGGGAGAACGTAGTAGCCAGTGCGGAGTACTGGGCTCTACGTATCCACCTCGGCCTCAAGCGCGTTGGATATAATAAACTCCCGCCGGGGCTCCACCACATCGCCCATCAGCTTCGTGAAAAGATCATCAGACGCATCCGCCGCGTCGATCTTCACCTGCAGCAAGCTCCGCGCGTTGGCGTCCAGCGTGGTCTCCCAAAGCTGGTCCGGGTTCATCTCGCCCAGGCCCTTGTAGCGCTGGATCTTGAAGCCCTTACGGCCGATCTCGAAGATGGTCTCGAGCAGCTGAGCAGGCCCGTTGATCGGCTTGGCGTCCTTGTCGCCCTGGCGGAAATAGGCCGTGCCATCGTAAGTTTCGCGCAGGCTTTCGCTCATCTGGTGCAGGCGGCGGGCGTCCGATGAATCGCGGAAGGCCGGGCGCAGGGCGTAGCGCTCCGCCACGCCGCGCACTTCGCGTTCCACGACCAGCGCGCCGTCATCGTCGTAACGCGCCGACCAGCCGTCCTCGCCCTCATCCGCGATGCGGTCGAGGCGCACAGCCGCGCCGTCCAGCAAGGCTTCGTCCTCGTCCGCGCTCAGCACGCCTGAGATGGCCAGCTGCGAGACGA
This sequence comes from uncultured Algimonas sp., assembly GCA_964445685.1. GTDB lineage: Bacteria > Pseudomonadota > Alphaproteobacteria > Caulobacterales > Maricaulaceae > Litorimonas. The sequence goes on along the minus strand of CAYULR010000214.1, from coordinate 839 downwards.
TATTGTCGGGCGCGCGGTGCTTCAGGCGGTCGATCAGGCTTTGCGCCTGCAAGGCTTCGCGCGCGACGCGTTTCAGGTCCTCGCCCGACACGACCGCGCCAGAGGCGAGCTCCAGCCGCGCATCCTTGGAGCCTGCGTCGATCAGGTACTCGTCCAGTTCCGCCTGATCCTTGATGTACTGAACGCTCTTGCCGCGCTCGACTTTGTAGAGGGGCGGCTGGGCGATGTAGAGGTATCCACGCTCGATCAGCTCCGGCATCTGGCGGTAGAAGAAGGTCAGCAGCAGCGTGCGGATGTGTGCGCCGTCCACGTCGGCATCGGTCATGATGACGATCTTGTGGTAGCGCGCCTTGTCCGCGTCGAAGTCCTCGCGCCCGATGCCCGTGCCGAGCGCCGTGATCATCGTGCCGATTTCCTGCGAGGACAGCATGCGGTCGAACCGCGCGCGCTCCACATTCAGGATCTTGCCCTTCAGCGGCAGGATGGCCTGGTTCTGGCGGTCGCGGGCCTGCTTGGCGGAACCGCCAGCCGAGTCGCCCTCCACGATGAAGATTTCGGACAGGGCCGGGTCGCGCTCCTGGCAATCAGCAAGCTTGCCGGGCAGGCTCGCAATGTCGAGCGCGCTCTTGCGCCGTGTCAGGTCGCGCGCCTTGCGGGCCGCTTCGCGGGCGGCGGCGGCTTCGACGATCTTCTGGATGATCTGCTTGGCGCTCGTGGGATTCTCCTCGAACCAGTCGCCGAGTGCTTCGCCCATGGCACTCTCCACCACAGGGCGCACTTCGGAGGAGACCAGCTTGTCCTTGGTCTGCGAGCTGAACTTGGGGTCCGGCACCTTGACG
>CAYULR010000213.1:0-4995 GCA_964445685.1 uncultured Algimonas sp. | reverse complement strand
GCATTTCTGGGTCGGCATGGTGAAGGCCCCGTTCTTCGCCCTCGTCATCGCCATCATCGGCTGCCGTCAGGGATTGGCGGTCAGCGGATCCGTCGAAAGCCTCGGTACGCGGGTGACGACGTCGGTGGTGCAGGCCATCTTCGCCGTGATCTTCATCGATGCGATGTTCGCCATCCTCTTCTTCCAGCTGGGTGTGTAGCGGGCCGTGAACAGCCGGGAATCACTCATCTCCGCTCGCGGTATCCTGACCCAGTTCGGGCCGAACGTGGTGCACAAGGACCTCGATTTCGACGTCGGCGCGGGCGAGATCGTCGGGCTGGTCGGAGGGTCCGGCACGGGCAAGTCCGTGCTGATGAACACGCTGCTCGGCCTGAAGTCGCCAGAAGGCGGCGAAATCCTCTATTTCGGAAAGAAGCGTTCGGACCTCGACGCGCGCGAGGAACTGCGCCTGAAGAACGAGATCGGCGTGCTGTTCCAGGGCGGCGCGCTCTTCTCCTCCATGACGGTCCGCGAGAACATCATGGTGCCGTTGAAGGAACATCTCGACATGCCGCCCAAGCTAATGCGCGAACTGGCGGACATGAAAATCCACATGGTCGGCCTGCCGCCGGAGTCCGCCGTTCTCTACCCGTCCGACCTGTCGGGCGGGATGAAGAAGCGCGCGGGTCTGGCGCGGTCGCTGGCGCTCGACCCGCAGATCCTTTTCCTCGACGAACCCACGGCGGGCCTCGACCCGGTCGGCGCGGATGCGTTCGACCGGCTGATCCTGTCGCTCCGCGAAGCGATGAACCTGACCGTTCTGATGATCACGCACGACCTCGACAGCCTCTACGCCATTTGCGACCGCGTCGCCGTTCTGGTGGACAAGCGCATCGGCGTCTATGATAGCCTCGACGTGGTCGAACGGTACGACCATCCGTGGGTGCAGGAATATTTCGGCGGACCCCGGTCGCGGTCCGGAACGTCGCCCAAGACAGGATCTGTGTCGGGCGGTTTGGCTGGGACACCCGCTTTGGCGGCTGGAAAGTAGGGCGCTTTAGACCATGGAAAACAAGGCCAATTACGCCCTGATCGGGACGTTCGTCCTCATTGCGCTCGCCGCCGCGGTGGGCTTCGTGATGTATATCACCGGGTCGAGCTTCGATGAAGAGTTCGATGACTACCAGATCGCCTTCCAGGGTCCCGTGCGCGGTTTGTCGCGCGGTTCCGAAGTGCGCTTCAACGGCATCGGCGTGGGTGAGGTCATCGATATCCGCCTCGACCGCGAAGATCCCAACACGGTGCTGGCCAACATCCAAGTCGATTCGAGCACGCCCGTCGATACGAACAGCTACGCCCAGCTCGAACCGCTCGGCCTCACGGGTCTTAACTACCTGCAGATCTTTGCGGGCGGCGAGGAATATCCGCTGATCAAGGACATGCCCGGCGCGGGCGACTCGCCGCGCATCGAAGGCCGCACGGACCAGCTCTCCGCCATCATCGAAGGCGGCGGCTCGGCCGTGGAGCAGGCGCAAATGGCACTGTCGCAGGTCAACAAGCTCTTCAGCGACGAAGCTGTGGCGGACGTGCACGGCATCCTGTCTAACGTGAACCGCATCACCGCGGAGCTGGATGTGTCCGAGTTCGACATGGACAATGTGAACGGTCTGATTGGCGAGTTCCGGCAGACGGTTCGCAATGTTGGCGAGCTGGCGCGCAACGCGAACGACACGCTCGCCAAGGTGGATGTCGTCGTGGAGACGCAGGTTCCCGCCATCGCGGACCGCATCCTGCTGACCATGAACGAGGTGGACGAGACGCTGAACGCTTTTCAGGGCACGGCGGAAGGCGCGGACGAACTGGTCGTGGATGTGCGCGACGCCGTGAACCGCCTGTCCAACTCGGGCCTGACGGACCTCGAGGAGACGGTGGATGCCATCCGCCGCCTCGTCCTGTCGCTGGGCCGGGTCGCGGACGCGCTGGAACAGAGCCCGCTTGAATTCATCTCGGGCACGGAAGCAGACGTGGTGGAGCTACCGCAATGATCAGACCTCTCATCGTCGCCGCGTCGGCAATCGCGGTTCTCTCGGGTTGCAGCATCCTGCCCGACCCGGCTCCGGCCAATGTGATCTACCGTTTGTCCTTGAGCGGGGAGAGCGTGCAGCCCGCGCCCGGCGCGACCGTGATCCGCGTCGACCGCCCCGCCGCGACCAGCGTTTTCAACACGCGCTCCATCGTCGTGTCGCCGGACGGGCGGCGGCTGTCCACGGCGGCGCAGGCCGAATGGCCGGAAGGCACGCCCGCCATGTTGCAGGAAGCTCTGATCGACGCGTTCTCCCGCTCGCCCTCCATCATCGGCGTGCTGCCGCAATCGGGCACGCGCACCGACACACGGATCCACCTGACGATCAAGAACTTCGAGGCGCAGTTTGACCGCGGGGAACAGGCCGCGCCGAAGGCAGTCGTGCGCTACACGGCAACGTTGGCCAATGCGACGGACCGCAAGCTGATCGACACGTTCACGTCGCGCCACGAGGTGAGGGCGGATGCACCGCGCGTCTCCTCCATCGTCTTCGCGATCGAGGAAGCCAACGACGCCGCCATGCGCGAGATCGTGGCCTGGGTCGAAGAGGTGGACCGTCGCGGCATGATCGAGGATGCGGCGGAGCTGCCGCGCTAGAACCGTTCCACAACCACAGTCGGGCTGGCCTCAGTCGGGTTGTTCGGTGTCAGTCAGGCCCTTGGTGATCTTGCGGCGTTTGCGCGCCCTTCGGATGCCGAAGGCCGTGATGGCGACGAGCGCGACCACCGCGCCGATACTCATGACAATCATTTCGATTCGGTCGCCGAACAGCTCGCCCAGCGCGTGGCAGATGGCGAAGATCACCGCGCAGTAGACAAAGGCCGTCACGAAGATGATCGCACAGAAGCGCGCATAGCTGACCTTGAAGTAGCCGCAGGCGATATAGACGGGCACGCGCGCCAGCGGCACGAAGCGCGCCGTCATCGGCGTCATGAACAGGTTGCGCCGGACCTTGCCCCGGAACTCCAGCACATGCTCGCGCTCCGCATAGGCGCGGGCGCGCGACGAGGTGTGCGCGGCGCGGCCGATCCAGTATTTCCAGATGTCGGAGACGAACAGGCCGAAGAGGATGACGAAGAAGATGACCGGGAAATGCGCCGAGTCGGCCGCCGACAGGGACGCCGCCGCGATCACGGCCGCATCTTCCTGGACGAAGGGGCCGACGAATACGCCCAGATAGAGAAGCCAGCTCGGGTCCATCATCGCTTACCCATGCCCGAAATTTTGACAGGCGGCCATGTTGAAACCGTTGAAGCCACATGGCATAGGCGCGCGAACTTCAATCCGAGCCCGGCATCTACAAGCACCGGCCTCCGCCGGGCGCGATTGCAATGCCGGGTTAGCAGTCAGAGACAAAGATGGACATCAAGGAACTCGAAGCCGACGGCCTGACGAAGAAATATCAGGTCACGGTCTCCAAGGAAGATCTGGCGGCGAAGCTGGACGACAAGATCAAGGCCATGCAGCCTGAAGTGTCGCTCAAAGGCTTCCGCCCCGGCAAGGTGCCCGTCGCGCACATCCGCAAGATGTTCGGCCAGAGCATCATGAAGGACGTGGTCGAGGAAGTGCTCAACGAGAGCAGCCAGCAGGCCATCAACGACAACAAGCTGCGCCCCGCCGGCCAGCCGCAGATCGACCTGCGCGCGAACGGCGAAGACGTGACGAAAGGCAATGCCGATCTCGACTATTACATGACGGTCGAAAGCATTCCCGAGTTCGAGCCCGTCGATCCGGCGTCGCTGAAATTCACGCGCCTGAAGACCGCGCTGAAGGACGAAGAGCTCGAAGAGCGCCTCGGCGAGCTGGCCAAGGGCCAGAAGACCTACAAGAAGAAAGCCAAGACGGCCAAAGCCAAGAAGGGCGACGCCGTCCTGATCGACTTCGTCGGCTCCATCGACGGCGAAGAGTTCGAAGGCGGTGCCATGGACGGCCATCAGCTGGTTCTGGGCTCCGGCACCTTTATTCCGGGTTTCGAGGACGAGCTGATCGGCGTGAAAGCCGGTGATGAAAAAGACGTCGTCGTGACCTTCCCCGAAGACTACCAAGCCGCCGAGCTGGCCGGCAAGGAAGCCGTCTTCAAGACGGTCGTGCATGAAGTGCAGGGCGAGAAGGACGCCGTCATCGACGACGACTTCGCCAAGAAGTTCGGCATGGAAGACCTCGACGCGCTGAAGACCGCGATGCGCGAGCAGATGGAAGCCGAGCTGGACGGCCAGAGCCGCATGAAGCTCAAGCGCGCCATCCTCGACGAGCTGGACAGCAAGCATGACTTCGAACTGCCCAAGGGCATGGTCGAGACCGAGTTCACCAACATCTGGAACCAGGTGAAGGCCGAGAAGGAAGCCGGGCAGCTGGACGAAGACGACGCCGCCAAGTCCGACGAAGAGCTCGAAGCCGACTACCGCAAGATCGCCGAGCGCCGCGTGCGTCTGGGTCTGGTCCTGGCCGAAATGGGCCAGAAGGAAAGCATCGACATCTCCAACGAAGAGCTGCAGGGCGCGTTGATCGCCGAAGCCCGCCGTTACCCCGGACAGGAACAGCAGGTCATCGAGTTCTACCAGAAAAACCCGCAAGCCCTCGCCCAGCTCCGCGCGCCGATCTACGAAGAGAAGGTCGTCGACCTGATCACGGAGAAAGCCACGGTGAAGGACAAGGACGTCGACCGCGACACGCTGTTCGAAGAAGATCCGATGATCTAACACCCCGTCTGGCCCCACAGGTTTGCGTCCCTAAGGACGCGAAGGGGACCTAGACCCGCAAGCGAAAAAGCCCGCCTCTTCCGAGGCGGGCTTTTTCGTTTCTGGCAGGGTGAGAGGTGCGACCCCGGCGCTGATCCGGGGCGAGGTCTTGGAAAAGGTGCCTTCCGCGAGGGAGAGGGACGCTTTTGGTGCCACTCCGGTGGACTGCCTGCGGCTGGAGTGGATGATGGTTGG
>CAYULR010000212.1:0-5033 GCA_964445685.1 uncultured Algimonas sp. | reverse complement strand
CTTGATGACTTCCTGGATCTTGTAGCGGCGGCGGCGCATCTGCTTGCGGCGCTTGGAGGCGACCTTCACCTGTTCTTCGGCGACTTCTTCGTCGTTCTCGTCGGACGCATCGTCCGCATCGGGATCGAGATTTTCGTCTTCTTCGACGTCATCATCGTCCGAATCGTCGGACAGCTCTTCCTCTTCCTCCTCCTGGAGGGCGAGTTTGTCCTCGTAGGGGATCTGGTAGTAGTCGGGGTGAATCTCGGAAAAGGCGAGAAAGCCGTGCCGGTTGCCACCATAGTCGATGAAGGCGGCCTGGAGCGACGGCTCTACGCGGGTGACTTTGGCGAGATAGACGTTGCCACGAAGCTGGCGCTTGTGGCGGCTTTCGAAATCAAGCTCTTCGACGCGGGTTCCGTCGACGATGACCACCCGCGTTTCCTCGGGGTGGGCGGCGTCGATCAGCATACGTTTCGTCATGGGGGTCTCCTGTGGCCCGGAGAGGGTCCTGCGGCGCGGCGCCACGCAACGGCGTGGGGCGTCCTTGCAGGAAGGGGCCAGTGATTCTGGTGGAAGGGTGTGTGAGTCGGGCGCAGGCGGGATGACCGAAGTCGATCTGGACGATCAGGTCTTTCCTTGTCTCGCTGCGCATAAAATCTCTCGTAGGAGGACGATGCGGATGAATTCCCGATGTCCCCAGCGGTCCGTCGCTCCGGGCCTGTGGCGGCCGATTTCGAAGCGTGCGGTCGATTTCGTCCTGCCTTAAAAAATGCGTCTGTGCAAAGGGTTTGTCAGAAACCGTGCCCCGCGCCATCTGCGCCACATGCCCTGCGCAGTCCCATCAAGACTTTCTTCATCCTGTTGCGAAAGGCTCCGCGCCATGTCGTTTCGCGCCGTCATCGCCGGACTGTTCTTTGCCGGAGCGAGTGTCTTGCCGACGGCGTCCGCGTCGGCGGCGAGCCCGCGCTATTTCAAGGATGCGGTTCCGTATCCCCGGCTGAAGCCCGATGCGCCGAAGGCCGTCGCCAAGCCGCTGATCGTAATTGATCCGGGCCATGGCGGGCGCGATCCCGGCGCAGTCGGGCCGAACGGCCTGCTGGAAAAGACCGTGACGACGTCTGCGGCCAAGGAGCTGTCCCGACTGCTGCGGGCCACGGGACGCTACGATGTCCAGCTGACGCGCGGCGGCGACACCTATGTCGATCATGACGACCGGGTCCGCATCGCCCGGGAAAAGCAGGCGGACCTGTTCATCTCGATCCATGCCGATTCGACCGGCAACAGCCGCGTTCGCGGTGCGTCCGTCTACACGCTGGCCGACCGGGCCCGGAACCGCAGCAAGCGCATCGTGAACAGCCAGAACTGGATCCTAGACGTGGATCTGGGCGAGCAGAGCGACTCGGTCGGCGATATTCTCGTCGATCTCGCGCAGCGCAGCACGGAGAGCCAGTCAGAGGCCTTTGCGGACATTCTTCTGTCGAATCTGGAAGGGCAGACGCCACTCGTGAACAACTCCCACCGCCGGGCGGGGTACTATGTGCTGCTCGCGCCGGATGTGCCAGCCGTGCTTCTCGAGCTTGGCTTCCTGTCCAATGCGAAGGACGAAAAGCTACTCAAGACCAAGGCGCACAGGGACAAGCTGATGCGGGCCGTGCGGCGTTCGGTCGACGAATACTTCCTCGCCCAGCGCAAGGCGGGCTGACGGGCGTCGCGCGAGACCCTGCACTTTCCCCGCTTAAGACCTTCACCTCGCCACAATCTGCGCTAAAGCGCTCCTTGTGACAGAGACCGTGACACCCATCGATCCGCAGCCTGCAGCCCCGGCACCGACCGAGCCGAAGCGCCACGGCAAGCTGTTGAAGGTTCTGAAGTGGCTGATCATCCTCGGTTTCGTGTTTGGCGTGATCGTCGCCATTGCGCTGGCCGTCTGGACCATTCGCGCGACTGAAGAGCTTCCGAGCGTCAAGACGCTCTCCGAGTACAAACCGCCCGTCATGAGCCGCGTTCACGCGGGCGACGGCAAGCTGATCAGTGAGTTCCGCACGGAAGCGCGTGTCTTCGTGCCGATCGAGAGCGTTCCGCTGAAGCAGCAGCAGGCCTTCGTTGCGTCCGAGGACAAGCGCTTCTTCACCCATAATGGATGGGACCCGATCGGCCTGACGCGGGCCGCCTTGTCGGCCCCCGGCAAGAAGCTGCGCGGCGAGCGGATCGGCGGAACGTCGACGATCACCCAGCAAGTGGCGAAGAACTTCCTCGTCGGCGACGACTATTCGATGCGCCGCAAAGTACGGGAGATCTTCATCGCCCGACGCATGGAAGAGGCCTTCACCAAGGGCGAAATCCTCGAACTCTACGTCAACGACAACTATTTCGGGCGAGGGGCCTACGGCGTCGCCGCCGCCGCGCTCAACCACTTCGGCAAGGAAATGGACGACCTGTCCATTGGCGAGATGGCCTATCTCGCCCTGGTCGTGAAGGGCCCTGCTAATTACGAACTCGACGACCCTCGCGAGTATGAGGCCGCCAAGCGCCGTCAGCGCTACGTGCTGAACCGCATGGCCGAAGACGGGTTCATCACCCAGGCGCAAGCCGATGCCGAACATGCGGAGCCGCTCGTCTGGGCCGACCGACTGAACGGAGCCGAATATCTGGCGGCGGAGTATTTCGTTGAGGAAGCGCGCAAGCAGATTTTCTCCATGTACGGGTCAGACGAGCTCTACTCCGGCGGGCTCTCCATCCGCACAACTCTGGATACCTCCATGCAGCTGGCCGCCCGACGGGCCCTGCGCCGGGGACTGGAGCGCGTGGACCGCCGCCTGGGTTGGCGCGGTCCTCTTGGGTCGTTCGAGACCATGGATGACTGGGCCAAGAAGCTCGACGCGTTCGAGGGGCCTGAGGACGTGGAAGGCTGGCGCCTGGCCGTCGTTCTGGAGCAGAGCCGCGAGACGTCCCAGCTGGGCTTCATCGTCCCGGCCGAAGAAGACGGCGAAGGTTTCACCACGGAACGCGGCCGTCTCGATCTCGAAGACGTCCAGTGGGCCGGACGGCCCTTGCAGAGTGGCTTGAAAGGCCGCGCGCCGTCGTCGCTCGGCGATGTGTTCTCCGTGGGGGATGTCATCCTAGTGGAGCCTCATCTCGACAAGGACGGTGCCTACAACCTTCGCCAGGTGCCGACGGTGAACGGTGCCATGATCGCGATGGACCCGCACACGGGCCGGGTGAAGACGCTCGTCGGAGGCTACAGTTTCGAGCAAAGCGAATTCAACCGCGCTACTCAAGCGCTCCGCCAGCCGGGCTCCAGCTTCAAGCCCTTCGTCTACGCGGCCGCTCTCCAGGAAGGCTTCACGCCCGCGTCGCAAGTGTTGGACGCGCCCTTCGTCATCCGCCGTTCCGACTCACGTTGCGAGGTGAACGAGTTCGGCGTTCTGGAGCTTCGCGATGCCGATGAGGACCGCAGTGACGGAACGGACGTCGAGCCTGCCACGCAGGATGAGTGCGAACGCTTCTACAAGCCGGAAAACTACGATGCTGGGCGCTATTACGGCCTCTCGACGCTTCGCCTGGGCATCGAGAAGTCACGGAACGCCATGACGGTGCGTCTGGCCAACGACATCGGCATGACGCCCATCATGAACGTCGCGCGCCGTTTCGGCATTTACGACGAACCGCGCCCTGAACTGGCCTGGGCTTTGGGGGCGGGCGAGACGACCTTGCTGCGCCTCGCGACGGCTTATTCCATGATGGTCAATGGCGGCAAACGCGTCGTGCCGTCCATTCTGGACCGCGTGCAGGACGGCACGGGCGAGACGATTTTCGTCAATGCGGCAACGCCGTGCCCGGAATGCCAGCAGGACGACTATACGGGCCAAGCGCCGCCCGCGCTGCCTGACGAGCGCGAACAGGTCGTCGACCCTATCACGGCCTATCAGGTAACCTACATGATGATCGGAGCCGTGGAGAATGGCACGGGGGGTCGGATGCGCGCCCTGGGCCGTCCGGTCGGCGGAAAGACCGGAACGACGAACGATTCGAAGGACAACTGGTTCATGGCGTTCACGCCGGACCTGGTCGCCGGAGTCTATGTCGGCATCGACACGCCGTCCCGGATGGCGAACGAGACGGGGTCGTCTTCCGCCGTGCCGATCATGCTGGACTTCATGCAGGACGTGTTGGCCGACGAAACGGTTGTGCCGTTCCGCATCCCGGAAGGCCTGACGCTGGCTCCGGTCAACCGCGACACGGGCGAGCCCAGCTTCATTGGCGCGCCCAAGGTGATCCTCGAAGCCTTCCGTCCCGGGACAGAACCCAAGATTGGCGATCTGAACTCCACGATCCGGATTGGCACGGGAGGCGACACGTTCGGCTCCGGTTTCTTCGGGGGCGGTGAGGAGGTCATCGATGACCTGCCCGGAGAAGGGGCTGCCGCTGAAACTGGATTGCCAGAGCCGGTTCCAGGTTTGGAAGACCCGCTTGCACCGGGCGCGGAGCTGCCCGATATGCTGCCGGGAGAAGGGGAGGAGCTTCTGCCGGTCGAGGCGGAAGGCGAGAGCCCCGAAGAAGAGCCCGAACAGGATCTGGATGACGGTCTGTACTGACCGGATTGAGACGAGAGGAACACGCCCATGCGGGCCGATGTAGAACAACTGAAAACCGAAATCGAGCAGTCCGTCGCACTGCTGAGGAGGCGTCTTTGACTGGGAAACCAGTGAACGCCGCCTCGCGGAGCTGAACGCGCTCGCCGAGGACCCGACCTTCTGGGACAACGCCCAGAAAGCCCAGAAGCTGATGCAGGAGCGCTCCAAACTGGAGTCTGCCTTCGAGGCCATCGAGACCATCCAATCCAACCTCGACGAGAATGTCGAACTGGCTGAACTGGCCGAGATGGATGACGATGGCGACCTGCTGGACGCTGCCGCCGAAGCCCTGAGCGCCGTGAAGGAAAAAGCAGGCGCGGCCGAACTGGAAGCGCTGCTGTCCGGCGAGGCCGACGGCAATGACTGTTTCGTGGAAATCCATCCCGGTGCGGGTGGCACGGAAGCCCAGGACTGGGC
>CAYULR010000211.1:0-5042 GCA_964445685.1 uncultured Algimonas sp. | reverse complement strand
TCTCCGACCTCGCTAGCGCTCGGCCACCTCTCCCCAACGGGGGAGAGGAAGGAGCCATTCCGAGACCTAGGACCTTCCTTCCCCCGGTGGGGGAAGGTGGCGCCGCGTAAGCGGTGACGGAAGGGGGCGGCAGGCTGGACCCTGTGGCCCTACACTGCGTTCAGGCGCCCAGCTCGAACACGTGCTCAAAGTCGCAAAACTCGCACTTCGCCCGGATTTTCCCGTCCTCGTCCGCCATCTCCGCCCGCGCGGCCGCGTCGAAGCTTTTCAGCGTGTTCTCCAGCCGCTCGCGCGAGCAGCGGCAGTCCGCGCTGATGCCCTGGCGGTCGAGCACGCGCACGCCGTCTTCGTTGAACAGGCGGTAGAGCAGCGTGTCGGTCGGCAGGTCCGGGTCGATCAGCTCGGCATCCTCCACCGTGTTCAGCAGCGCCTTGGCCGTCTCGTAGACATCGTCCGTCTCGCCGCGCGCCTGGTCCTCGGCGACGCGCTGGATCATGATGCCGCCGCCCGTCCAGCGCGAGCCGTCCTCGCCGACATCCTGGCCTACGGCGAGGCGGATCATGGTCGGGATCTGGTCGGATTGTTCGAAGAAGTGCTCCGCGCAATCGGACAGGCGCTTGCCCTCGATGGCGGCGAGGCCCTGGTAGAGGTCCGTGTCCGGGCCCTGGTCGATGGTCATGGAGAACGTCCCGCCGCCCAGCAGCGCATCCGCGCCGGGGTTGCGGCTGTCCAGCATGATCGATTTCAGGGCCGCCTCGTCATAGCGCGCATAACCGCGGATCTGCCCCGCCGTGGTGCAGTCCGCCATCAGGAGGCTGATCGCCCCTTCATTGGTGCCGTGGCATTGCACGACGAGCCGGCCGTCGAACTTGAGCGAGCGCGCCACGAGCGCGCCCACGATCATGGCTTCGCCCAGCAGCCGCGCCACCGGTTCGGGGTAACGGTCCGCCAGCGCGGTCTGCAACGCGCTGGGAAGCTGCGCCGCGCGGCCGCGGACCGGAGCTAAAGCGTCATCGGTGCCACCGACCGTGAAGACGGTGACCTGGTTGTCTTGAATGTCCTGCATGGCGCGGATGTAGGGGGCCGGGCCGCGTTTTCAACCCGTGGGCGCTCAGGCCTCCGCGCCGACCGCGTGGAGGCTCTGGCCGTGCTTGGACAGCCAGCGCTTGGCCATCCTGGTGTCGGGGAAGAGCCGCTCGCACACGGCCCAGAAAGCGGGGCTGTGATTGGCCTCGATCAGATGCGCGCATTCATGGGCGCACACATATTCCAGAATGTCCGGCGGGGCGCAGATCAGCCGCCACGAGTACGAGATATGGCCTTCGCCCCTGCGCGTGATGGCGCTGCCCCAGCGCGAGCTCTGGTCGCGCACGCTGACCTTGGCGACTCGCTTGCCGAGCTCGCCTGCATAGTGGTGCGTGGCGGCTTCCAGTTCGGCGCGCGCCTCGCGGATCAGCAGGCGGCGCACCCTACCGGGAAAGCTCTCCAAGTCGGGGGAAGGGACAATGATGCGCTGTCCTGCCCGGTCCACCTTGGCGCGTCCGCGTCCGGGCGGGTTGACCAGACGGTAGCGGTCGCCCTGGAACAGGATCTCCCCGCCCGGCACGAAGGGCAGGGGCTCGGGCATGTCCTCGAGCTGCACGTCGATCCAGTCGCGCTGTTCGCGCGCGAAATCCCTCGCCTTGGGGAAGCTCTTCAAGCCCGGGACGACGACGTGGACGCGGCGCTCCGCCGGTTTGACCTTCAGCGAGATCCGGCGCGCCCGGTCCGACAGCACATAGATCACGCGCGGGTCGTCCGCGTCCGCGAACGGGAATTGCGCCTTGTCAGGCAGGCCGGAGCGGCTAGGCTTGGCCTTAGACACCGCTTTTCGCACCCCAGACGGGATTCCCGACATGCTTTCACCCTCGAAGACCTTGCCAACCACACTGCGCCGCGCCCTTCTGGGCGGCCTCTGCGCAACGGCTCTCATTGTGGGCGGCTGTTCGGGCGGGGACAAGGCCCCGGCTGAGGAAATCACGGTCGAGGCACTGACGCTGGACCTGAGCGCCGCCGACGAGACGGCGCTGGCGCGCCATTTCGAGATCCAACCCCGCGCGGGCGACGAAGCGCAGACGCTGGCGCTGCTGGAGGCGGCAGGCCTGTCGGAGGCGACCTATGCGGAGCGCGTGGCCGACGGGGCAAACGTGGTCTACACCGGCTGGAGCGCGTCCAACGAGGACGGCGCAGTCACGGCGGAGCGGGTCGAGATGATCGGCGTGCACGAAACAGAAGACGGCGAGACCACGCTGGACCGGCTGAACATCAGCGGCATGACGCTGAAGGGCTATAACGAAATGGACGGCGAGCGTCAGGAGGTCGTGGACGCGTCGGTCGCGGAGTTGGCTGTGGTGCAGCCCTCGCCGGGCCTGTTCGCGGACCTGTCCGACATCCTCGCCGCGCGCGACAGCGGCTCCGACACGGCGACGCAGGCTGTCTCCAGCGGGGACGACTTCCGCGCCCTTCGCCTGGCTGGCATGAAGGCCACGGTGCGAGAGCAGAGCCGGATGGGTGAATTGTCAGTTTCACAGTTCATGATCGGGAACAATTCCGAAGACGGACTGGTCGACACCGTTTTAGAGCGCGTGAACTTCGTCTGGGCGCAGGATACGCCGCAGGATGGGGCAGAACCTTTCGTGCTCGACATGGACGGTCTGACCATCCTCGATCTGGATACAGACAAGCTCAACGGTTCGTCCCTGTCCGCAGGCAGAGGGTCTGTGTTTGGGTTGATGATAAGCGCGATTCCGGCTCTGTCTCCAACGGCAGGTCCACCCTACCGCCAGGTCGATTTGGGTCGCATGAGCGTAAAGTCGGATATGTTCGATCTGGAAACGGACGGGTTCGAGGCGGCCTCGGACGTTGATCGCGGAAAAACCACACTCCGCACCGTGTTGGCCCCGATGACGCTGACGCTGAAAGATCTTTCTTCTACCGCACTAGGCGCGCATATGGATACATTTCGGGAGAACGGGCTGGACGAGATCACGCTGCGTAGTTCTTCAACGACTGTCTTCGACGCCAAGGCTGACCGAGTTACTTATGAACAAGGCGGCACGGATATCGATGGTGGTCTTCGCATGCGCTGCGCCTATTCCATTTTAGGCCTGAATGCGGCTTCGGACGCAATCAAGGCGTCAGGCGCCAATATCCCGACATTGGATTTAAGCACCGCCGAGGATCCGCAGGAAGCGATCAATACGTACACGGCCGCCGTCGAAGCCTATTCCAAGGCTCAAACTCAAGCCAATCAGAACATCCGACTTGAGAATCTTGATTGCGCACTTCAGGATGTTCCGGGCAACAGTCTTGTGGAGCGGGGGTACAATGTTGCCTCCGCCATTACGGGCAAACCCGTTGTTGTTCTGAAAGGTGGAGCTAAGACCGTTATTGGCCTGAGTGCGTTCGCGGCACGGTCGGATTTTCAACGTGACTTTATGGAGACGGTGGGTAACGGCCTAATCAACTTCATAGACAATCCTGGTCAGACGCTGACTATTAGTGCCACACCGGACGAACCTGTGAAGATCACGTCGCTGACCGGCGAGGACGGCAATGAGCCCACGATCAAGCCGCTCAACCTGAGCGTCGAGGTCAAATAGCCCCGTGATCCGCGAGACGGTCGGCAAACAGCTGGATCACGATCCGAACTTCCGCTGGCGCGGGCAGGCGGTGACGCGGATCGAGAACCTGTCCGACATCGCCTTCGCGCTCGCGCTCGGAATGATCATTTCCGGCACGGACGCGCCTCGCACCTATGCGGACATGATGGGATTTCTGTACTTCATGATCCCGGCGGCGGCAGGATTTGCCGTGCTGTTGGGCATCTGGACGGCGCACTACACCTTCTTCCGGCGCTACGGCGTGGCGGATGGCTGGATCATATTCATCAATGCCGTCCTGATCTTCCTCGTGCTCGGCATGGCCTATCCGCTGCGCTTCACCTTCGATTCGCTCTTTGCCTGGATCGTCGGCATGGCGACGGGGGATTTGTCCATCCACGTCGATATCGGCGTCATGGACTTCCAGACGTCGGGCAAGATCATCGCCGTCTTCTCCGCGCTGTACGGGGTGGCCTATGTGCTGCTTGCCCTGATGTACCGCCACGTGCTGAGCCGTCGCGACCTGCTGGCGCTCGACGCGGCGGAGTTGCGGGTCACGCGGCAGGACCATTTGCGCTACTGGCTGTGCGCGGGTCTGGCGTTTTTCGTGGCCTGGGTCGGCTGGGCGACATCGCTGAACGGGTTTGCGGGGTTCCTGCTGACGCTGACGGGGGCGTGCGCCGCCGCGTCGCGCCTCCTCTACCGGGACAAATCGGGACTTGAAATCGAGCCTGGAACCGAGCCTGAAACCGTGTCCCATTCATGATTATTGCGCGGCCGCTCACTCATGTCGCGCCCGGAACGCTTGAAACCTTCGCTGCGCCCACGCATATGCCCTCCAACTGAACCTAGCGGAGAGCTCCATGAAAGTCCTCGTCCCGGTCAAGCGCGTGCTTGACTACAACGTCAAGGCCCGGGTCAAACCCGACCAAAGCGGCGTCGACCTGTCCAACGTCAAGATGAGCATGAACCCGTTTGACGAGATTGCCGTCGAAGAGGCCGTGCAGATGCAGGAAAAAGGCTCGGCCACCGAGACCATCGCCGTCTCCATCGGCCCCGCCAAGGCCCAGGAAACGATCCGCACCGCGCTCGCCATGGGCATGGACCGCGGCGTGCACGTCACGACCGACGAAGATCTGGAGCCGCTCGCGGTCGCCAAGATCCTCAAGGCCGTGGCCGAAGCAGAAGGCGCGGAAATCATCATCATGGGCAAGCAGGCCATCGATAATGACTACGGCTCCACGGGCGGCATGCTCGCAGCCCTGCTGGACTGGCCCATCGGCCAGTACGCCAACACGGTCACGCCGGGCGAGGGCAAGATCGAGGTCAAGCGCGAGATCGACGGCGGTCTTCAGACCGTGAACCTCAACCTGCCGGCCGTCGTCACGACCGACCTGCGCC
>CAYULR010000210.1:0-5067 GCA_964445685.1 uncultured Algimonas sp. | reverse complement strand
TCCAGCCGCATCGGCGTGGGCTACAACGCCCAGATCGCGGTGGACGCCAAGCACAGGCTGATCGCCGAAGCGCAGGTGCATAACAAAGTGAGCGACCTCGGCTTGCTGTGCGTGACGGCGGAGGCGGCGAAGCGGACTCTCGGCGTGGAAGCCATCGAGGTCGTCGCCGACCGCGGCTACTACAAGATCGAGGATATCCAAGCGTGCGAAGACGCTGGTATCTCGGCCTACGTGGCCAAGCCGATCCGGGGTCCGGGCATCAAGGCAGGCTACTTCGCCAAGGACGACTTCGACTACAACGCCGAGGCTGACACGTTCACCTGCCCCGGTGGAGAGACATTATCGCCTCGGTACAGAGAAGCAGTCCGGGGCACGGAGGCCATCACCTACGTCAACCGAGCCGCCTGCCGGGCGTGCGACCTGAGGCCTCGCTGCACCAAGGCGAAGTTCCGCAAGGTCATGCGATACGAAGGCGAAGCCGTGCTCGACCGGATGGCGGAGAGGCTGGCCGACCGACCCGACGTCATGGCCCTGCGCAAGGGCGCGGTCGAACACCCCTTCGGCTCCATCAAGCACTGGATGGGACATCGCCACTTCCTGACCCGACGCCTGCCGAGCGTGCGTGCCGAGTTCTCGCTCACCGCACTCGCCTACAACATCCGAAGGGCCATCACGCTGGTCGGTGTGCGAGGGCTGATCCGGGCGGCGGAGGCGTAGGGCAGCCTCTCTGGGCTCTATCAGCGCTCGGATACCTCTCTAGAACCCGCGAGGGCCGCACTGGGAGCCCCCAAGGCAATAGAGCCGGTCGGCTACCCGCATCACCCTCAAAGCCGAGGACGAACAGAGTTCTCACACAGTCTCGATCGATTAGCGGACACTGGACGAACTGTCCGACAACCGTGCCTTTCGTCGACTTCTTAGACAAGTAGTTTGCCGGACGGGTAACTGGACACACTGCCATAGGTTCGCGCTACTCTTGCCAGCGCGCGAAGGGCCTAGCGTTCACCTCTATCGTGATACCATCTGTCGATGAGCTTCTCTGCTCGGATGCCTAGGTCGCCGCTTTGATCCTTGATGGCCCCAAGTCGTTTCAGCAAGTGCTCCGGATCGGCAAAAGTTGTCACCCAGCTGTTCGGCACTCCCGCCGATCGCTGGGCCGAGCTCTTCACTGTTTCCAATGAGGTAAGAGTTTCGACCAGATCCGCATCCGTCTTAATCAATCCAGAAAACCACTTCTTAGCCTGTGTCTCGTCGAGCGCGTTCAGCATGCTGTACAATATCGTCCAGGCCGACGCTGCTTGGGAAAGGTCGACAGGTCGAATATCCGTGAGGCGTTTGCTGATGATGTCGGAGATGAGGGCAAGCTCTTTAGGCGAAACTACAGGCTCCCCGCGATGTCCCGCGTCTTCTTGATGAGAGAAGTACTGAGAACGAAAGATTTCTCCCAAAGCCCAAAGCGAGGCTCCCTGGACGAACAACTCTTCAAGAAGTTCGGTTCTTTGCGAGTCCGCTATGTCCACGAAAGACAGCCTGAAGACTCTTTCAATGAATCTATCGGTTAACCGCCCACCCCAGAAACCGCTATTGGCGGAAAGCGAGTAGAGCATATCGGCAGTGTTCACGACTGCAAATAACCAAGCGTGGCGGACTTCCAAAGGCGCGGACTCGCAAATCCTCTGCACTCTTTCGAGAATCTGGTCTCCGAAGTTTGACCGGACATTTTGCGCGTTGGCAATATCTAGCGCCATCTTGAGAGCAGCCGACAGGCTGTTGGGCTGGTCACGTGCTGTTTCTTCGAGGGCGCTCCAGACACTGTCCGGTAGAGCTTCCTTGGGCTGCTCGAAGCGGGAATAAAGGCTCCAATGCCAGGGCGAACTCAGTCTTTTCTCCGCGATGGCCTGCTGCGTCGTCAGATCACCTTCCCGGAAGATCCACATCTCGTCCTCTGACGTGAAGTCCAGCGTGCTATGACGGACGCCTTGAAGCAGACTATCGAGCCCGTGAATGTTGTCCGGGAAGATGCTGTCGTTCTTTCTCTTCCGCCAGCCCAATGCGCTGAGGATTGAGACAAGCTCCTCCTGTTTTTCTTCCTTTCGTGAAACACTTCCACCTTGCGCTAACGCTTGCAGGGAGCGGACGTAATCAACGACCCACCCATACATATCTGTCTCACCGACTGTGGCTTTTTCACGTAGGAGCTCAAGCCAAATAAGATCGAGCAGGTCTGCCTTACCCTTGAGAGAGGGCCAACGGATAAGGACGCTCTCAGCGACTTTGACGGCATCCCTCGGTGTCTGAACAAGCCGTCCGGCCCAGACGTCAAGAACGTGCGAGGCCCGCGTTCCCATCCAATCAGCATCATTGGGAAAGGACTGCATCAACCGTTTCTTCAGCAGCATTCGCAGATCGAATGGAGATGGTACAGGGAGCGCAACGCTCCGCTGCACAATCTTCTCAAGGTATGCGTTGCCGTCACTGACCCTTGCCGCTCGGACAATCGCCTCGGCTAGGATTTCCCGGTCATAGATCAAGACATAGGTAATAGCTGGAAAGTCGGCTATCGCTTTCACCAGCCGGAGCATTTCCAAAGCCTCGTCGGGTTCCAGCCTGTCCATGTCATCGATGAAAACAATGATCTGTGCGGTGGAGGTGCTCTTTATCAAGTGTCCAAGAAGCTTATCGATCCGGCGCTTCTGGTCTTCCAAAGTCGGCTTTCTCGTGAAGATACGCGCGATAATGAGAGCGAATATGGCCAACACCTCTGGGACAGATAGAGCCTTGAGCAGACCGGCTCCGGAAAGCGACCGTGACAGACTGGCAAGGCGTGTCCTAACCCGGACCCTGAGCCACCAAATGCGCCACCGCCGTGGTTTCCAGAACGGCAGATCGCGCCGCGATATCTGGCCGACCGCATTGTCCACGGCCTTGAAGAAGTGCTGAATAAGAAACTGCTTTTCGCCAACCAGCCATGGCTGAAAGTCCACGACAATCGGAGAGCTTTTATCTGTCGGGCCTGCCGCTACCCTTTCCTTGAGTAGGTTCATGTACGACGACTTCCCAGATCCCCAGGGACCTTCAATGCCATACACCATGGACCGATCAGTCGTCTGGACCCTCAACGCCTCCAACAGGAAGTCGACCGATGGGGCGAACCCCAACTCATCCTGCGACGCTACACGGATTGGGTTGTATGCAGACTGGGACATTTTCTAGGTGGTCTTCTTTGGCAGCCGATAGAGCGTCGCCGTGCTGACGCCCAGTTCCTCAGCTAGGGCGGTCACATTCACATCCGGTTCCGCCATGGCCGCGATCGCCGCCTTGCGCTTGGCTCCAGACAGGGCAGGGGGCCGTCCACCGGTCTTGCCCCGACGCTTTGCAGCGCGGAGTCCTGCCTTGGTGCGCTCAGAAATAAAGCCGCGCTCCATCTCGGCTAAGCCGGCAAAGACTGTGAAGATGAACCCGCCCATGGGCGTGGACGTGTCCGTTCCCGCCAGCTCTCCTGTGAGTACGCGCAGATGCACGTCGCGGTCCTTCAGGTCGTTGACCAACTCGATCAGGTGGCGCGTAGAGCGACCGAGGCGGTCGAGCTTCCAAACGACGAGCGTGTCGCCCTCGCGCAGAGCGCGCAGGCAGTTTTCCAGACCGGGCCGGTCCGCCCTCGCGCCGCTCGCCATGTCGTCATAGATGTCGCGCTCTGTGACGCCTGCCTCGCGCAAGGCATCCACCTGCAGGTCGAGCTTTTGGGAGCCGTCGCCCTTGGAGACGCGGGCGTAGCCGAGAAGCATGATCAGACTGCAAACCGAGAAAGGATCTGGCCCATCGCAACTAGGAAGACGCCAACGGAAAGGCTTGCGCCAACTAGGTTCAGCTTTGCTCTCGTAGACATAATACTCTCTCAAAAACGACCGTTTGTGAAGCGGTCGGGAAAAGAGCGCCAAACGTCAAGCGGACCGGTTCAAAACTCATTGCAAAAGTGGTGCTACAGAAACGGCGCGGCATCAGCGCTTTAGAAAACCATCCATGAGAAATACATGTCTTCCAACCTTGGCGGGGCTTTAACAGGACTGTTTCAAGTTTGACATTTGTGAAACTGGTATGTTACGTGCCGTGTGTCTTATGACCGACGTCGTCCAGTGCCAAACGGGTCCCGCGCAAGCGCGCCGATCAAAATGCCTCATAACGGAGACAAAGCCATGCCAACACATTTGAAAGAAACTTCATGAGCGCGGCTGCTGTCCCCAGAGTTCTGACGACGCTTCAGAAAGAAGGGGGCCTGCGCGGCACCGACATCGCGGCGCTGACCAATGTCTCCAAGGCGACTGTATCGCGCTGGCTTACGGGCAAGGCGTCGCCGCAGCCGCAAAGCGAACTCATCATCTCAGATCTCACATATGTGGTTCAGAAGCTTCGCGACTACTACAAGCCGGAGAACATCCGTTTGTGGCTCCATTCGCGTCACCCTCAACTGGGCGGCGAGCGTGCGATCGATCTCATTTATGCAAACCGTACAGACGAAGTCCTGACCGTCATCGCGCGTCTGGATGCAGACGCCTACATCTAGACCGTGAGTGTCCGACCGACCCTACGGGACATCGACCTGATGGACCGCGTCGAGGCACTGCCGACAGAGGCGTTCACAGGTCATGTCTTTCGCGTGGTCCGTGACGGTCGTGATCCTCTCACGTGCTGGCACTCCAAAGGGCGGTGGGACGACGGCGCTATAGATGTCCTCTACACATCGCTGACGCAAGATTGGGCATTGGCAGAAGTACAATACCATCTCGCACAGCAGCCTTTCGCACCTGACTTCCCTGCGAAAAGGCGTCTCTACCGCATTCCCGTGACGGACCTTCAGGTCATTGCACTGCGAACCATAGAAGACCTCGAGCAGCTCGGTGTCGATAGCTCCGTCTGGGGCCGCTCCTCCTATGTCAGCCTGGGCGACGAATATCTCCGAACGCAGGAGATTGCGGCGGCCGCGGAGTTCCATGAACGTGACGGGCTTCTGGTGCCCTCAGCACGGTCCGAAGCCATGAACCTCGTCGTGCTTATGCAAAGTGCTGTCGA
>CAYULR010000209.1:0-5090 GCA_964445685.1 uncultured Algimonas sp. | reverse complement strand
CGATGGTCTGGCGCAGGCGGGACATGCGCACACGCTCTTCGCGCTCGCCGGTCTCGCGCGGGGCGGACGGCACGGACGGCGTCGGGGCCGGAGCGCGCGACACGGTCGGTGCGCTAGGCGCGACAGGTGCCGATTTCTTGGCGGAGCCCGCATCGAGCGCGGCCTGGGCGTCGGATTTCAGGATGCGGCCATCCTTGCCGGTGCCCTTGATCTTGGCTTCGTCCAGGTCGTTTTCGCGGATGATCTTCGCGGCCGCCGGCATGACGCGCACATCGTTGGGCACGCCGTCGACATTGGTGCCGGGGACGCCCGGCAGGCCGCCGCCTTCGTCGCCCTTGGCGTTGTCGCCTGCGCCGGACGGCGCCCCGGAGTTGCTCTCGCCCATGCGGGCCAGCGTCTGGCCGATGGTGGCGACGTCGCCTTCCGCGACGAGGATCTCGGTCAGGACGCCCGCACGCGGCGCGACGAGTTCCTGCGCGGCCTTGTCGGTCTCCAGCTCCACGATGGGCTCGTCCTTCTCGACCGTATCGCCGACGGATTTCATCCAGGTCGCGACCGTCACTTCGGACACGCTCTCGCCCACGTTCGGCACGTCGATATCGAAGGAGGATTCGGTGGTCTCGGACGAGGCCGGGGCTTCGGTCTGGGCCTTCACTTCCGCGTCGCCCTTGCCTGCATCCTGCGCGGCAGGCGCTTCGCCGGAGCCCGCGCCCATCTTGGCGATGAGCGTGCCGACCGCGACGTTCTCGCCTTCGGCCACCAGGATTTCGGACAGCACGCCGTCTTCGGGTGCGACGAGCTCCTGGCTCGCCTTGTCGGTTTCGATCTCGACGATCGCCTCGTCCTTCTTCACCGCGTCGCCAGCCTGTTTCATCCAGCTCGCGATGGTCACTTCGGAGACGCTTTCGCCGACATTGGGAATTACGATATCAGTCATGGCAGGCGCTCTAGCGCTCCTCTCACGTGAATAACAGAATTAAAACGACCGGAACGCCCAGCAGGAGCATGCCTGCGAGCACGATTGCGAGCGTGAAGGCGAGGGCCGCGCGGGGGGACGGGGTGTTTTCGGGGTCGGTCATGGGTTGGATATGGGCGACCTTCGGTCGGGGTTTTCATATTGTCCCCCTCCGCCGCTTCGCGAAACCTCCCCCTCGGGGGGGTGTAACTTATCGTCTGGATAGTCCGAACCTTATGTTCCTCCCCTGAATGGGGGTGGTGTCGCGAGCGCAAGCGAGTGACGTAGGGGGACAGACAATATCTGTCGGCACAGCCGCCCTTCCCTATTCCGCGAACACCCCGTCCAGGATCGCCTGCTGTTCCTTCTTGTGCTTCGTCGCGATTCCTGTGGCGGTCGACGCAGCCGCCGCGCGGCCGACATAGCGCGGGCGCGTGTTCTTGGCCTTGATGGCGATGAGCGTTTCTTCCTGGCACCAGACCATGTCGGCGGACTTGAAGCGCGACAGCTCTTCCTGGAGCGCGCCGTCCGGGTACGGGTAGAACTGCTCGACGCGCATCAGGTAGATATCGCCGCGACCCAGCCGTTCGCGCTCTTCCAGCAGGTCGTAATAGACCTTGCCCGAACAGAGCACGACGCGCTTGATCTTACAATCATCGACCAGCTTGGTCTCGAACCGGTCCGGCACATATTGCGCATCGTCCCACAGAACGCGGTGGAAGGACGATTCCGGTCCCATCTCCTCGAACGTGGAGACGCAGAGCTTGTGGCGCAGCAGGCTCTTGGGCGCCATCACGATGAGGGGCTTGCGGAAGTTGCGGTGCAACTGGCGGCGCAGCACGTGGAAATAGTTGGCGGGCGTGGAGACGTTCACGACCTGCATATTGTCCTCGGCACACATCTGCAGATAGCGCTCCAGACGGGCGGAGCTGTGCTCCGGTCCCTGCCCTTCATAGCCGTGCGGCAGGAGCATGACGAGGCCGCTCATGCGCAGCCACTTCTGCTCGGCGGAGCTGATGAACTGGTCCACCATGACCTGCGCGCCGTTGGCGAAGTCGCCGAACTGCGCTTCCCAGATGGTCAGCGCGTCCGGGGCCTGGGTGGAGAAACCGTATTCGAAGCCGAGCACGGCCTCTTCCGACAGGTGGCTGTTGAGGACCTGGTAGTATTGCTGCTCGTCCGAGAGGTGGTTGAGCGGCGTGTACTTTTTCTCCGTCACCTGGTCGATGAAGTGCGACTGGCGTTGGCTGAAGGTCCCGCGCTCGCTGTCCTGGCCGGACAGCCGGACCGGGTGGCCTTCCTTGACCAGCGTGCCGAGGGCGAGATGTTCCGCCAGGCCCCAGTCGATGCCCTCGCCGGCCGCGATCTTGTCGGCGCGCATCTTGATGATGCGTTTGAGCGTGCGGTGAATGTTCACGTCGTTGGGCACGGTCGTGATCTTGGTGCCGATTTCCTTCAGCGTGTCGATCGGCACGCCCGTTTCGCCCCGGCGCTTTTCGTCCTTGGTGCTGGGAAGGGTGATACCGGACCAGACGCCGTCGAGCCATTCCGGCGCTTTGGTCTCGAAGTCCTTGGCGGCGTCGAACTCGGTGTCGAGGAAGCCGTAGAACTCGTCTTCGCGTTGCTTGTACTCGGCCTCGGTCAACTCGCCCTGCTTGATCAGGCGCTGGGCGTAGAGCTTGGCGGGCGACGGCTTGTCGTCGATGATCTTGTACATGATCGGCTGGGTGAAGGACGGATCGTCGCCCTCATTGTGGCCGTAGCGGCGGTAGCAGACGAGGTCGATGACCACGTCGCGGCCGAACTTCTGGCGGTACTCGGTCGCGATGCGCGCGGCGTAGACGACCGCTTCGGGATCGTCGCCGTTCACGTGGAAGATCGGCGCCTGCACGAACAGCGCGACGTCCGAGCAGTATTCGCCGGAGCGGTACTCGTCCGGGGTCGTGGTGAACCCGATCTGGTTGTTCACGATCAGATGGATGGAGCCGCCCGTGCGGTAGCCGGTCAGCTGGCTCATCTGGAAGGTCTCGGTCACGACGCCCTGGCCCGCAAAGGCGCTGTCGCCGTGGAGCAGCACGGCCATGACGCGCTTGGGATTGTGCGTGCGGTAGGTACCCGACAGCTGCTGCTGTTTCGCGCGCGCCTTGCCGATCACGACGGGCGCGACGACTTCGAGGTGGGACGGGTTGGGCGCGAGCGACAGGTGGACTTTGTTGCCGTCGAACTCTCGGTCATCCGACACACCGAGATGGTATTTCACGTCGCCGGAGCCGAAATCTTCCGCGCCGCTCGCCACGCCGCCCAGGAATTCGTAGAAGATCGCCGAATAGGGCTTCTTCATCACGGACGCCATGACGTTCAGGCGTCCCCGGTGCGGCATGCCGATATTGATGTCCTGCAAGCCCAGCTGCCCGCCGCGCTTGATGATCTGCTCCATGGCCGGGATCAGCGCTTCGCCGCCGTCCAGGCCGAAGCGTTTCGTGCCGGGATAGCGCTTGTGCAGCAGCTGTTCGAAGCTTTCGCCCTCGATGAGCTTCTGCAGGATGGCGAGCTTGCCTTCCTTGGAGAAGCTGACCTGCTTGTCCGGGCCCTCGATGCGTTCCTGGATCCAGGCTTTTTCCTCGGGGTTGGAAATGTGCATGAACTGCACGCCGATCGTGCCGCAATAGGTGCGCTGCACGATGGACATGATCGTGTTGATGGTCGCGTATTGCAGACCCAGCACGCCGTCGATGAAGATGTCGCGGTCCAGATCGTCCGGCCCGAAGCCGTAGGTTTGCGGGTCGAGTTCCGGGTGGGTGCCGCGCTTGCGCAAGCCCAGCGGGTCGAGATCCGCGATCAGGTGGCCGCGCACGCGGTAGGCGCGGATCAGCATGAGCGCGTGCAGCGAATCCTTGGCGGCGTTCTGGACTTCGTCGGCGGACAGTTCGGGCCGCGCCTTGGAAATCTTCTGCGCGGCGACCGCCTGAGTATCACCCCAGTCCCCGGTCAGCGCGCCCGTCAGGTCGCCGTTCGGCGCGGGCGGCCAGTTCGGGTCCTTCCAGCTGGGGCCGTCCGCATTCGCCTTGGCGTTGGCGGCGGGCTCGTCCAGCTGTTCGAAATAGCTGCGCCACTGCGCATCCACGCTGGCCGGATTTTCGGCGTAACGCGCCTGCATCCGTTCGAGGTAGAGGGCGGACGCCCCGTCGAGGAAATCGGTATCGATGAACTGCTGGTTCAGCTCGGTGCGGTCGGACATGCGGATCGGGGCCTTCGCGGGCGTTTTGAAAACGATGCGGCCATAGCAGCCGCACCGGGACGTGTCACCGAATAACGCCCCTCGGCGCGAAAGGTTGACCCCCGACCGCAGGGAGCGTTGACAGAGCACCACAGGGAGCGTCGAGGGAGCGCGTGGGAACGCCAGCGCGCCGACAAACGTCTTGCCCTCGTGCCCGTCCCTCTCCATGAAATGAACACAGGATAATCGCAGGACCCCGACCATGCCCCAGCTTCTCCAACAGCCCCCCCAAAAGACCCGCGCCGCCCGGCGGATCGCCCTTCTCGCGGCCACGGCTTTCGGCCTGTCGGCCTGCGCCACGACGACGCCCCGATATGCCGGGGACGTCACGCCCCCGCCCGCTCCGCGCGCCGTGGACGCGTCGGCGATGCTGATCGACCGCAACGGGGACGAAACGGGCGCGGCGACGCTTTATCAGGGCACGGACGGCGTGGTGATGCGCCTGGCGCTGAACGGTCTGCCGCCGGGACTGCACGGCATGCACTTCCATGCCAAGGGCACGTGCGAGGACCCGGAAGCGGGCTTCAAGGCGACGGGCGGCCATGTCATGCCGTTCGGCAAGCCCCACGGCTACATGAACCCGGGCGGTCCGCATGCGGGCAACCTGCCCAACCTAATCGTCGCACCCGACGGCACGGCCGTGGTGGAGTTGCACACCCACCTCGTCAGCCTGACCGACGGACCGGCCGCGCTGCTGGATGCGGACGGCTCGACGCTGATCATCCACGAGAACGAGGACGACCACATCACCCAGCCCATCGGCGGGGCGGGCGGACGGCTGATCTGCGGCGTGGTGCGGGCGGCTCCCTAACCGACTCGGCTGCCGCCAGAAATGTTATAGTATTGCGCGAATAAGCA
>CAYULR010000208.1:0-5091 GCA_964445685.1 uncultured Algimonas sp. | reverse complement strand
CGCCTCAGCGAGACCAAGACGGTCGGCTACACGACGACGCTGCGCCAAGTGCAGCGCATGCACGACAAGGGCCTGGTCACGCGCCAGCGCGGGACAGGCAAGGCGTACGACTACAGCGCCGCCGTCGAAGAGACCGCCACCAAATCCAACCTGTTCGACCGGTTCGTGAAGACGGCCTTCGAAGGCTCCGTCCCCGATCTCGTCATGCACGCGCTCGGCACGGACAAAGCCAGCCCGGACGATATCGAGAAGATCCGCGATTTCCTCGACACGTTGGACGCAAGCCAGACCGACACGAACACTTAGACGACGACAGGCCGGGCCGGGACCGCCCGGCCACGACAGGGCGCACTGCGCCGCGAAAGGGGACGAGACATGACCATCAATATCACAGCACTCTGGGAGGCGCTCGGCTGGGCGGTCCTCCACAGCCTCTGGCAGGGGGCGCTGATCGGCGCCGCCGTCTGGGCCGTGCGGGTCCTGGCGACGCCGCGCCGGGCGCAGCTGCGCTACGCGGCCGGGATGACCGGGCTGGTCGCCACGTTCGGGGCGTTCCTGACGACCTTTGCGATGCTCCTGTCGACGAAAGCGCCGACCATCCTGCTGTCAGGAGACACCGGAGCGACCGGAGGCGGTGCCACGCTTCCCACCGGAGACGCCTTCACCATGAGCGTCCAGGTCGTACCGACCCTCATGCCGGACGGGCTGGACGCGGGCGGCTTCGCCGTGACGCCCGAAGCCCTCGTGCCGTGGCTCGGCATCCTGTGGGCGGTGGGCTTTGCCTGCCTCGGCTTGCAGGCCTTCCGCGCCTGGTCGCACACGCGCCACCTGTCGCGCGTCGGCCTGTCCGCGCCCGACGGCGAGTGGGCCGCCCGCTTCGAGCGCCTGCTCGACCGCAGCGGGGCGGCGCGCCGGACGCGCCTGTTCGTCTCCACCCAAGTGGCTGGCCCGCTGACGCTGGGCACGCTCAAGCCGCTGGTCCTGGTCCCGGCCGGGTTTCTGTCCGGCATGCCCGCCGCGCAGGTGGAAGCCGTGCTGCTGCACGAACTCGCCCATATCCGCCGCCATGATTTCCTGTTCGGCCTCGTGCAGACCGCGATCCGCACCGTGCTCTGGTTCAATCCCGCCGTCATCCTGATGGCGCGCCAAGTCGACGAAGACCGCGAGGAAGCGTGCGACGACATCGCCGTGTCCGTCACGGGACGTCCCGACGACCTTGCCCGGGGTTTGGCCATGCTGCGCCTGCGCACCGCGACGCCCAGCGACGCGCTGGTCATGGCTGCCGATGGCGGCCCGCTGCTGACGCGCCTGAACCGCCTGATGGGCCGTCCGGTGGAGCGCAGCGCGCCGAGCCGCCTGTCCGCCGCCGCCGTGTCCGCGCTGATGCTGGGAACGGCCGCCTGCAGCACCGTGTCGGTCGCGCAGCCCGCCAATGCAGAAGACCCGCAGGTCACGGAACTGCCCGATACGGTCGTGCGAGCCCGCCGCGATGGACGCCAGTCCGGCCCGCAAACCGTGACGGTCGTCGATCCAGACGAACAACCCCACACGACGATCTTCCTCGATCCGACGGAAGAGACGATGAAGCGGGTGGATACGCGGACTGCGGACGCCGTCTATAGGGTGGATGCGGACGACTTGCCGCCCATGCCGGTGATGCCGGAAATGCCCGCAATGCCGCCTATGCCGCCCATGCCCGCCATGCCGCCCATGCCCGATATCCCTGCGCCGCTGATGGGGGACTACGACAATCTCGACGCATTCGAAGAGGCCATGGACGCCTGGGGCGACCGGATGGACGCTTGGGGCGAACGCATCGAGGAACGCTTCGACGACGACTGGGACGAACGGATGGAAGCCTGGGGCGAAGAGGTCGAGGCCCGCTTCGAAGGCGACTGGGAAGACCGCATGGAGGCCTGGGGCGAGGAGATGGAAGCCTGGGGCGAAGAAGTCGAGCGGATCGCCGAAGCAGGCGACATCGCGGACTTCGTGGTCGCGGCGGCCTTGTCCAGCGCGGACTCCGGTGCCGACATGGACGCCGAGCGCGCCTTGGCCCGGGCCGAACGGTGGCGTGAACGCGCCGAACGGGACGCCGAACGCATTGCCGAACGCGCCGCCGAGCGGGCACTGCGCGAGCAGAGCCGCGAGGTCGAACGCATGGAACGCGAGGCCGAGCGCGCCCTGCGCAACGCCGAGAGGGAAATCCGCAAGGCCGAGGCCAAAGCCGAAGCCGACCGCCGCCGCCTGTCCCGCAAGGACTATGAGCGCTCCCTGACGATCTCCAATCCGAAGACGAACAACAGCATCCAGGTCAATGGGCGTGAACTGCGCGTCGACGATCTGCGCAAGAGCTTGATGGCGGCCTTGCGCAAGGACGGGCTGGTGAGCCGCAACGACAAGACGGCCACCCTGCGCCTGGACGGAAAGGCCATGACCGTCGACGGACGGCGCGTGGCGACGAAGGAGGTCCTGCGATATGCAGGCCTTATCGAGGATGCGGGTCTGCCCGTGACGGGTCCAATGAAGATCGACCTGTCCCCGGACAGTGTCGGGATTTCCTTCTCTGCCGGGGCCGAACGCAACCGCGTCACCTACGGCCGCTACGACCACTCCGACAAGTAGAGCCCCTTCCATGCCTGTTTTCGAAAAGCCGCGTTTCGCGGCCACGGCACCCCTTTGCCTGAAATCATTCCGGGGCCCGGCGTCCGCCAGCCGCCTTGTCCTCGGCAGCCTGATGGCGGCGGCCCTCGCGGCTCCGGCCTTTTCCCAGGCGCAAGACCCGGAGCCCGGACCTCTCGTCGATCAGACGCAGGGCTCCGAAGAGGGAGGCGTGACCCAGACAACGCCTCCCTCGCTTGCGGGCGGCGAGGCGGATGTCTTCCCGGCCAGCTATTTCGACATCTACGTTCCGCGCACCGCGCTCGACATGATCCGCCGCATTCCGGGCTTCCAGATTCAGACCGGCGATACGGGCCGGCGTGGCCTGGGGCAGGGCGGGGCGAACATCCTGATCAATGGCGAGCGGCTGACCGGCAAGGCCGACCCGTTCGACCAGCTGTCGCAGATTCTCGCAGACAGCGTGGTGGAAATCCGCATCCGCGACGGCGCGACGCTCTCCATCCCCGGATTGTCCGGGCAGGTCGCGGACGTGACCGTCAACCGCAGCAGCCGCCTGAAGGGCACGTGGAACTGGAACCCGCAATTCCGCAAGCGCCTCGAGCCGAACCTGACCAACGCCGAAGTGAACCTGTCGGGCGAACTGGGCGAAGGCGGGCAGCTCACCTACGCGCTGACGCTGCGCGACTACGGTTTCCGCTCCGGCGCGCTGGGCACGGAAACGCTGCGCGATGCGGCGGGCAATGTGTTCGAAGTGCGCGAGGAGAATATCGAAAATTCGGGCGCTTCGCCGGGTGTTGCGCTGAACCTTGGCTGGACGCCGCGCGAGGGCCACAAGGCGAACCTGAATGCGAGTTACTTCCTATTCGGCTTTGGCCGCGACAGCCGCGCCGTGCGAACGCCCTTCACGGCGCGCGGCGACGATGCGCTGACGTTCGCGCGCGCCAGCGAAGATGAGTGGAATCTCGAGATCGACACGGATTACGAATTTCCCGTCCTTTCGGGCCAGCTGAAGCTGATCGGCGTGCTCGACCGTGAAAGCTCGCCCTCGATCAACAGCTTCTCCACGCTCGACCCTGTGACGGGCGCGTTCGACGCCAGCCGCTTCGACCAGACGGCCGAGGAGACGGAGCTGATCGGGCGGGCGGAATATTCGTGGAGCCCGAGCCAGGGCCGCGATTGGCAGATCGCCGCGGAAGGCGCCTACAACGAGCTCGACATCGAACAGGAACTGTTCCTGCTCGACCCCGCCCAATCGCTGACGGGCCTGGCGGGGCAGGGCCTGTCCAACTTCGTTGTGAGCGAGGACCGGGCCGAAGCGACGATGACGCACAGCCGTCCGCTATCGCCCAAGCTCGACCTGCAAGCCTCCATCGGCGTGGAATATTCCCGCCTGATGAGCGACCAGATGACGGGGCAGCAGGCGGCGCGCGAATTCGTGCGGCCCAAGGGTTTCGTCTCCGCGACCTACAAGGTGGACGACACGTTCAGTGTGCGCGGCCGTTTGGAACGCGAGGTCGGGCAGCTCAATTTCTTCGACTTCGTCGCTTCGGTCGATCTGGAAGACGATCTCGGCCGGACGCAGAACTTCGCCCTGGTCCCCGACCAGAGCTGGCTCGGCAGCGTGGAGTTCGACAAGAATTTCGGGGACGGCAACACGGTCCGCGTGGAAATCTACGCGGCCGTCATCTCCGACACGGTGGACCGCATTCCGATCGGCCTGAACGGCGATGCGGTCGGGAACATCGGCACGGCGTACCGCTACGGCGTGGATGTGGTCTCGACCCTGAAGGGCGACCGCTGGGGCCTGCCGGGGACGGAGTTGAACCTGACTTTCGACTGGCGCGATTCGTCCGTCGACGATCCGCTGCTGGGTTTTTCGCGCCGCCTGAACGGTGACAAGGAAGTCTATTACGAAGCCAACTTCCGCCACGACGTGCCGGGCACGGACTGGGCCTATGGGGGCGAGGTGTCGCGGTTCATTTCCGCAGAACGCTTCCGGCTGTTTTCCATCGACCGCAACGGCGTGGACAGCCCGAATACGAGCGTCTTCATCGAGCACAAGGACGTGGCCGGACTGACCATCCGGGCGAGCGTCTTCAACCTGTTCGACCAGCAGGAGTTCTTCGAGCGCGAGCGCTTCGACGGACGGCGCGACGCGGGCATTCCGTTGCAGAACGAGCGGATCGACTTCGATTACGGTCCGATCCTCGCCTTCTCCGTCAGCGGGGACTTCTAGGGCGCGGCGTCGCCCCAGACCTCGCGGTTGTCCGTGCGCTCGACCCGGCGCGCGGGCCGGTCCTGGAGCAGGGACGAAAGGCCCGTTTCGGCGAACAGCGCGTCTACGTCCGACGTGTCCGCAAGGCTGTCCACATGGTCGGTCAGGCGCTGCGTCATCCAGCTGCGGTAGGGCATGACGGCGGAGCGGATGTCGTGGCCGCGCCAGTTGACGTCCGCCATCCCGAGGCTGCGTTC
>CAYULR010000207.1:0-5114 GCA_964445685.1 uncultured Algimonas sp. | reverse complement strand
GAAGTACAAATCGCTGCAGGACATCATTGCCATCCTCGGCATGGACGAGCTGTCCGAAGAAGACAAACTCACGGTCGCGCGCGCCCGCAAGATCGAGAAGTTCCTGTCGCAGCCCTTCGACGTGGCCGAAATCTTCACCGGCTCACCGGGTATCCAGGTTCCGCTCGAAGACACGATCCGCTCCTTCAAGGGCGTCGTGAACGGCGAGTACGACCACCTGCCGGAGCAGGCCTTCTACATGGTCGGCGGCATTGACGACGTGATCGAAAAGGCTGCCAAGATGGCAGCTGAAGCGGCCTAGGCGAAGGGACGGCCATCATGGCTGACAAACTCAACGTTTCCCTCGTCTCGCCCGAGCGCGAACTCTTCTCCGGTCAGGTTGACCAGGTCGACCTGCCGGGCTCCGAAGGCAATCTGGGCATCCTGCCGGACCACGCCCCGCTCATGGCGGCGCTGACGACCGGGGCGATCACGCTCTACAATGACGGCCAGGAAGAGAAGTACTTCGTCCAGGGCGGTTTTGCCGATGTGACGCCTGCGGGCCTGACTGTCCTGGCCGAGCGGGCCATGCCGCTGCGTGATGTCACGCGCGATGACCTGTCGGCAGAAATCGAGAAGGCGAAGGCCGATCTCGAAACCCTGACGGATGAGGGCGCTCTGGCCCATCGTCAGAACATCGACGGCCTCGAAATGCTCTTCGATCTGGTCTGATCCGGACACAGCTCTTCCATATTCGGTTTGCAGAAGGCGCGGCATGATCCGCGCCTTTTTTATGTCTGCCGCCCTGATCGGATCGGGACTCTTGGCCTATGCGGGCTGGATAGAGCCTCGCAGTCTCGTCGTGCGCACTGTCGAGGTGGGTCAAGGCGAGCGGTCCGTTCGCATCGTCCTTCTCGCTGATCTACATGCAGGTGGTCTGCACATGCCGCCGTCGCAAGTCAGCCGCATCGTCAAGGCAGTCAGCGCGCTAGAGCCGGATCTGGTTCATCCCCGGTGACTTCGTGGACGGACACGAACCAAGGCAAGAGAGACGTCCCAAGGCCGTCGAGCGCATCGAAGCGTCGATCCTTCAACTGTCCAGCATCGACGTGCCTGTCATTGCGACAACGGGCAATCACGACAATTGGTATGGGGGCGACCGGGTGGAAGCGCTTCTGGGTGCCGCAGGTGTGACGGTCGTCGACAATGACGCGCTCGTTTGGGGCGAATTCTGCATTGTCGGGTTCGCCGACCAGGATACGGATAGGCCGACTGCAGATGGTTATGAGCTTTGCGACGACGGCCAGCCAATCATCGCACTGATGCACTCGCCCGACAGCCGGGGGCTGATGACGGGAGACGAGGTCCTGGCCGTTGCGGGGCACACGCATGGCGGACAGATCAATCTTCCCTTCATAGGCCGCCGCGTGACCTCGACCCAGTGCGGCGAACCTTGCGCCTATGGGATGATCCAGTCCGGGCCGCCGCTCTACGTCACATCGGGGCTGGGGACCTCGATCCTGCCGCTACGCTTCCGGTCCCCGCCGGAGCTCGTCGTCTTCACTCTCAACTACTGACGTTGCCTCAACAGCGTCGCGGTCCGCGACCAGGATGAACAGGGCGAAGGACACGACCGCGAATAGGCTGGCTAGCAGGAATGGCGCACCGGGCAGATAGATGAGCGAACTCTCCGCATCCGCGAATTTGTAGAACACCCAGGTCAGCACGAGCGGGCCTATCATCAGCGCGAGCCCCTGCGCCGCGCCGAGGGCTCCTTGCAGCTCGCCCTGCTGGTCGTCGTCTACGCGCACGCTCATCATGTTAGTCAGCGCCGGGCCGTAGAAGCCCGCCAGGGCCGCAAACGGTCCGGCCGCGTAGACGATCCACCCCGCGCTCGCATTGCCCAGGACGGCATAGGCGACGGCCGCACTTCCCACGCCGATTAGGCCGGACCAGTAGAGGCCGAGCTTCGGCACCGCGATGCGAATGAGGTAGCCCTGCACGAACAGGCTCGCCAGACCGAACGCGCCGAGTGAGTTGCCGACATCCTTCGGGCTCCATCCCAACGCTTCCTGCGTGGAGAGGGTGTAGGTGCTGGGATAGACGGTGTGGGCGAGGGCGAGGAGGAAGTAGATCGTCACCAGTCCGCGCACGCCGGAGATGCGGCCCAGGCTCTTCACAGAGCCGAGCGCGTTGGAACGTTTGATGTCGAAGGCGCGCCGCGACGTCTTCGGGTGCGTTTCCGGCAGGACGAAGTAACCGTAGACGAAGTTCAGGGAGCAGATCATCCCGGCGGCAAAGAATGGCACGCGCGGCCCGAACTCACCCAGCCAGCCGCCCAGAACGGGGCCGAGGATGAAGCCGACGCCGAAGACGGCTCCGACCAGGCCGAAGTTCTGCGCGCGCGTCTCCGGTGGGCTGACGTCCGAAATATAGGCATTGGCGGTGGAGAAGGTCGCCCCGAAAGCCCCTGACACGGCGCGG
The DNA here is from genome assembly GCA_964445685.1 of uncultured Algimonas sp. Taxonomy (GTDB): domain Bacteria; phylum Pseudomonadota; class Alphaproteobacteria; order Caulobacterales; family Maricaulaceae; genus Litorimonas. The sequence goes on along the minus strand of CAYULR010000207.1, from coordinate 2,651 downwards.
CCCAGATAGAGAATGGCGACGGTGGGCGCGATGGCCATGAGGAAGTAGTCGAGCGCCAACGCGCCGACCGAGCCCAACATGACCGGACGGCGGCCAAAGGCATCCGACAGGCCGCCTGCAATGGGCATGCAAACGAACTGCATGACCGCGTAGACGAAGGTCATCCCGCCCAGATGGAGCGCGGCCTGGTTGTTCTCCAAACCCGTGAGCGATTTGATCAGCTCCGGCAAGACCGGGATCATGATGCCGAAACCGATGGAGTTGATGGCGACCGTGATCAGGACGAACAGCAGCGCGTTGCGGTCACGGAAAGAGGAAGCCATGGGAAAGGTCTAGGTCAGTCCGGACCGTCTGCAAATGGTGCGAACTCGACCGCAAGGCGTTCATAGACGTTGCGCTTGAACGGCACGACCTTCGCCGGTGTCTTGTGCAGCTTTGCCCATTTCCACTCGGAAAACTCCTGTGGGCCGTGCGAGACGAGGTCCACGTCGCTGGCTTTGCCGGTGAAGCGGTAGGCGAACCAGAGCTGACGCTGCCCTTTGAAGTTCAGCCCTTTTCGCTTCGCCGTGCCGGGGGCGAAATCGTAATAGAGCCATTCGTCGATATGGCCGAGCGGTTCGAGATGAGCGATGGTGACGCCCGTTTCTTCCCAGAGCTCGCGCAGCGCGCCGAATTCCGGGCTCTCGCCTTCGTCCAGACCGCCTTGCGGAAACTGCCAGCTATGCTTGCCCGATTGGCCGAACCGGCGGCCGAGCCAGACACGGCCTTTCCGGTTGAACAGGCATACGCCGACATTCGGGCGGTAATCGGCCGGGTTGCGGGCGTCGGTCATAGGATGATCACTGCGCTAAGGTTGCCGTTGCGGGAGCGAGATACAGGCCGTCCTGGGACAGGGTCGCGGCCCAGCCTTTCACCGCGTCAAGCGTCTGCGGGTAGGCGAAGCCCACGCCCATCTGAATGCTGTCTTCGTCTGAGGCGGTCTCGCTAAGGCGGTTGAGGTTCGTGATGATCTGCGACGTGTCGGGCGACGGATCGATGATAAGGTTGCCCGCGCGGTGCGGCAGGCCGAGCGACTGCGCCATCGGGCCTAACGTGGGCGCGTCGGCGGAACCGTCCGTGAAGAAAGCAAGGCCGGAGGCGGACACCTCGCTGAGGACAGGTCCCAGCGTATCGGCGCGCCGCAGGACTCGGGCGCCTTGGTAGGGCGTTATGCCGACATAGCCTTGTGCCTTGGCGAGCAGAGCGTGCAGCGTGTCGCGGTTCTCCTCCGGCGCGGCGTCCGTGCGTATCAGGCGGTCTTCCGTCTCCGCCGATCCGTCGCCTTCCATCGGCACTTCCAGCAACACTTCGTGGCCATAGGCACGGGCGCTGTCCATCCAGCGCTGCAAGTCCGGGCTTTGCGCGGCGAAGGACAGGGTCACGGCGGCGGGAAGCTCGCGGATGGCTCGGCGCGTGAGTGCCGGGTTGATGCCGAGCCCCCCGATAATGAGCGAGACGGGCTTGCGCGTGTCCGCAGAGCTATGAGCGGCGCGGTACGCCTGCAGCGGTGTCCGCCCGGCCGCATTCGGGCCAGGGATAGGCCCGTGCGCGCTGGTGCGGGTCAGGCTTCGGTCCAGGGGTGGGGCTGTCGGTTCGGGCTGCGGCGCAGGCGCGGGTGTGCCTCGCGTCACGGTCGGTTCAGGCGCGTCGCCGATCGGATTGCCGAGCGCGTCTACGTCCGGCGTCGTGTCGGTCGGGTTCTCGCCCACGGGAACCACGCTCGCAAGCAGGTCGGGCAAGGCATCTTCGGATAGGTCCAGCGCCATGGGGCGGTATTCTAGGGGAAGGGCCGCAACGGCAACGGAACCGCGCGCCTCCGCATCCATGGGATCGCCAATGGCGTCGGCGGTCATGAGAGGTCCGACGACGAGCCCGGCCAGGAGGAGTGTGACGAGCAGCAGGTGCGGTGCGCGCCTCGGCAGCCTCGCATCCGCACGGCGCTGTACGGCCGGCGCGGCAGGGGGCTCCGGCAGGGGGCTCACCTGGGTCAGTCGAGATCCGACTGCGCGTCGAGCAGTTCGGCGTAGCGGGAGGTCCGGAGCACATCGATGGCCTGATTCAGCTGGAAGTCCTCGTCCACGGGAAAGCTCTCCGGCGGGTAGAGCACGTCTTCGTAGGCCTCTTCATACTCCGACGGGTCCGCATTGGTCAGAGCGTTGGGAAGGCTGTCCTCGCGGTAGCGGCGGCGCAGCTCTCCCGTATCGTCCAGCGCGGAGACGAGCAGGTCCGGCATGATGCCGTGTCCCTGAATGCTCTTGCCGGACGGTGTGTAGTATTTCTGCGTCGTCATGCGCAGCGCCCCGCGGTTGCCGGGCAGCGGCGTGACGGACTGGACGGAGCCTTTGCCGAACGTCCGGCGACCGAGAACGACGGCCCGTCCCCGGTCCTGCAGGGCGCCCGCCAGGATTTCCGATGCGCTGGCGGATCCCGGAGAAACCAGAACGACGATCGGCACACCGGGCAGCAGCTCGCCGCCATTGGCGTGATACCGTTCCGTGTCGCGCGCATCGCGCCCGCGCACGGACAGGATCTCGCCACCGTCCAGGAACAGCTCTGACACGGATACGGACTGGGTCAGCAGGCCGCCGCGATTGCCGCGCAGATCGATGATC
>CAYULR010000206.1:0-5118 GCA_964445685.1 uncultured Algimonas sp. | reverse complement strand
CCCTCATCCGCCCTTCGGGCACCTTCTCCCTCAAGGGAGAAGGGAGTTGCAGCAAGAGTAAGCATCCTAATCACAAACCCCCTGCTCACTGCTCGCCAGCGCCATGAATTGCCCGCCATTGGCTCCGGCTAAGCGCTCCATGAACTCCACCGTTCCCTCATAGTCGAAATAGTTTCCGACCACGACCGTGTGGATTTCCTTCCGCCCGCCATTGATGCGCGTGATCTCGCTGGCCAGCCGGTTGGGCGAGAGGCCATCGTTTGCGCGCGGGTTCGGCAGGCCGTCGCTGACGAGGAAGACGGCTTCGCCCGGCCCGGACAGCATGGAACGGAACGCATCCAGCATGGAAGCGGAGCCGCCGAACTGCGTGGTCAGGCGCTGGGTGAAGCGCTTGGCTTCCGCGCGCGTGCCGGGCGCGTTAATGTTGCGCAGCCCGCTATTCGGCCAGGCGTTCAGGCGCGGGCCGGCATCGGTCTGCTGGAAGCCGACGACGCGCAGCGCGTGATTGTCCTGCAGGCTGTCGACGATCCGGTCCACGGCGCGGCGGATGCTGGGTTCGTGACCCGCCATGCAGCGGTTCATGTCCAGCGCCACGACCACGTCGTCGGCGGTCGTCTTCAAACCCAGGAACCGGAACGGCACGATGGTGGGCTCCGGCGCGTCGGCGGGGGCGGGCTCTTCCTCGATGGGTTCGGGCTCCGGAATGGCGCGCAGGCTCTCCGCCTGCTTTTCCTTCAGCGCGGCTTCGGCGGCGCGCAGCTCCGCCAGCAGCTTGTCTGCGTCGGACCGGATGTCGGAGACGGCGCGGACAGACGCGGAGCGCTTGGCCTCCAGCGCCTTACGCTGCTCGGTGGTTTCCACGCTGCTGTCCTGCGCGGCGCGCAGCAGGTCGCTCAGCGCGTTGTCGGGCGTGCGCTCGCGGATTTCCTTCTGGTAGTAGGGCAGCAGGATGATGGCGAGCAGGGCGAACGCGCCCATGGCGGCGGCGAACAGGTCCACCGCGCTCAACGAAAAGACGTTGACCTCTCTGTCGGCGCGCTTCTTCATCGCGCACGCCCCACGAAGTCACCGCGGTTATTGTTCGCCATTTCCTGCAGGAACAGCGTCAAGGCGGGGTCGGAGGTGTAGTCGCCGATCGCGACCGTGTGGATTTCCGTGCGGCCCCGGTTGCGGCGGGTGATGTTGCGCACGATGTCGCCGGGACGGCCATCGTCGGGCTGTCCGTCGCTGATCAGGATGATCGCGCCGGGTTGCGTGTTCAGCGCGCGCAGCAAGGCGCTCTGCGTGGGCGTGCCGCCGCCGAACTGGCGCGGGAGCCGCTGCACGAAGTCGAGCGCCCCGGAGACCTCACCGCGCGTTGCACGCGCCAGCGCCCCGCCCGGCGGGTAGACGGAATAGCTCGGCCCGCCCCGGTAGCCGATGACGGCGAAGCGGTTGTCCGGCTGCATCTGGCGCAGGATTTCTTCGAGCGCGGAGACGACGTTACGCGTGTGCGCGCGCATCGACCCGGACATGTCCACGACGAGCACTACGTCCTTTTCCTGTGTCCCCACGCCGAGGATCGAGAACTCCGTTCCGCGCCCGGTGGAGCGCGGCGGGTTCGGAATGGGATCGAGTTCGGGAACGGGCTGCGGCGTGGGCGGCGGGTCCGGGATCTCGATATCGGCCGTCTGCTGCTGCACTTCGCGCAGGCGCGCCTCGACCTCGGACATGTTCTCCTCGGTCGTGCGGTACTGCTTGTCGAGCAGGCGGATTTCAGCCTGGATGGCGCGGATCTGCGACATCTCCGTCTGGGTGGTCGCGGCGGCGAGGCGGCGCTTCTCCACCATCTCTTCCAACTCTTCCATCGACACGTCCGTGCCGCCCAGCTGGTAGTAGGGGAACAGCACCAGCACGATCAGGATGAACGCGCCCAGCGCGGCGGCGAACAGGTCGAGCGCCGAGATGGAGAAGACGGCGATGTTGCGTCGGCGCGACTTCATGGGGCCGGATCAGTAACCCCTGCCGCCTAGGATGCGGATCAGCGAATAGACGCGTTCTTCCTTGGCGCGGCGGTTCGCCTGTTCGCGCAGGGACCGCGCCAGCTCGGCCGCGTCTTGGAACTCGCCCGTGTCGGCGGACTCGTTCACCGCGTCGTTGGAGCGCGCGAGCTTCGTGTCCAGATCGCCCATGAACAGCGTTTCCAGCTCGTCCACATCCTGGTCGAAGCCAGTGTATTCGATGTCGTCGCGTTCGGTGACGAGCGACGCGGAATAGGTCTGCAGCGCCGCCTGGTCGCCCGCGCCCAGCCGGTCGAGGGACTCGGCGAGGATCTGGCGCAGATAGAGTGCGTCCTCGCGGATCAGCAGATCGGACTCTGACAGCTCCGGGTCGAAGGCGGCGAGGCTGTCGATCTGGCCCTGCACGAACGTTCCGCAAAGCGCGTCGAAATAGGCGATATGCGCCATGCCTGCGATGGTCTGCTCCGGCGCGGCCTGGCGCAGCACCGGGTCGGCAATGTCTTCGACCACGTCGATCATGGGATAGTCGGCGGGCAGGCGGCGCGCTTCGTTCTCGGCCATGAAGTCGGCCATCAGCTGCGACAGGGCGGGCGTGACGTCCTTGGCGAGCTCTTGCGACAGGCGGAAGAAGACGTAGCGCGACGCCGGGCTGTCATCCGGAAAACCGGACATCAGCGCGATGCACTGTTCCGACCGGTCGGCTTGCAGCGGGGCGGCAGCAGCGGATGCGTCCTGGAATGACGGGGTCACAGCCGTCTGCGCGGCCGCCGTGAAAGGCAGTAGCGCGGCGGCGGCAAGGCTCGTCAGCAAGGTCTTCATCCGGTGGGCGCTCCTGTGGTCGCGTAGGCTCTGTCGAAGGGCGAGGCGACACGCGTTCCCGCAGGCGCAGCGCCCATGTCACGTCCTTCTCTAAAGCGCCGCACTTCAACGGAACCTGAACGCTCCACGCGGGCCACGCCGTTGGCGAGACCGCCGGAGAAGTTGCCCTCAAGCGCGTAGGAGCCTTCCGGCGCGCGCACGATGCGGTAGCCGGGTCCGTCGGCGCGGCCCGCCCGGGCGTAGCCGTAATGTTCGACCAGGAAGCCGTTGCCGTTGCGGTACACGCCCACGCCGGGTCCATCCGCGAACCCGTTGGCGCACTCGCCCAGCCACGTGCCCTGTCCCGCCGGTCCGTCATAGGCGCAGCGCGAGGCGGCCACGTCCAGTGAGCGCTGGTTCTCGGCATAGAGCTCGGACAGCTTGGCCTTCAGGTCCTCGAACCGGATGGCGGTGATGGTCTCGTTGCTGTCGATCAGGTCCAGCTGCACTTCGGTCTGGGCGTCGATCGCGGGCATGACGGAATCGAGGTAGGAAAAGGCCACGCCCTTGGACAGGCGGTTGCGGCGCACCGCTTCGCCGGCCGCGAACACGGCGCCCTGGATCATGGCCTGCGTGGCGAGGATTTCGCCGCCGCTCGCGCCTTGTCCGTCATTGCCGGAATTGGACGCGATGGCGACGCCGCCCACGACCGCGGCGATGGCGGCCATGGTGGAGATGTTCTGCTGCCGGGCGAGCTTGCGGCGGCGTTGCAGGACCTCGAATTCCTCCAGGATCATGTCGCGGACCTGCGCGCCCATCTCGCCGTTCATCACCCCGTCATAGAGACGCAGCGACTGGACGGAGAGGTATTTCTGCTCGGCCTCCAGCAGGCGTTCAGCGTAGCGCAGGCGGGCCTGCACGTCCGCGTCGCGCGGTTCCACGAGGCTCAACGCGGCGAGGCTTTCGTCATAGTCGGCGATGACGTCGGCCTTGCGCAGCATGGAGGCTTTGCGGATGTCCGTTCCGTTGATCAGGTCGATGACCTGGCTGGCAAACGCGTCGGTGAAGGGCGCTTCCAGCACGTCGGAGACCTGGTTTTCCAGCGACGAGACCTGGTAGCTGTCGAGGCGGATCTTCTCCAACGGGTAGGTCCGGACCGCGCCAGGCGACCGGGAGCGCAGGCTGGCCTGGCGCGTGCGAACGCGCGGCGTGCCCGCAATGTGGCTGATGAAGTCGAGCTCCGACGCGCCTGCTTCCAGGCGGCCCGCCTGCACGGCCTGCGCGTCTTCCACGGCCTGCATCTGGTTGCCGCCCGCCGCCGCGCCGATGACCGGGGAGGACGCCAGCAGGACGCCCTCGGACGCAACAGAAGCGCGCGGGTCGGTGCGGACCGTGACGACGGGCGTGATCAGGTCGCCGAAGGTCAGCGGCTGCGCGCCCATCATGCGTTCGAAATCGGGATAGGTGTAGGCGGTGAAATCGACCGTCACGACCGTGGGCAGCGACTCGGCCTCCGTCATCGGTTCGGACGTCAGCACGCCATTGTCGTTGCGGTAGACCCGGTGCGGGCTCAGCAGGACGGAGTGCTCCGGCAGGCGTTCGGCCAGTTCGCGGTAGAGCGACATGGCGAAATAGTTACTTTTCAGCACGACTGAATTGGCCAGCGCTTCGGCGTCCGCGCGGCCCACATCCACCTCGCGCCCGCCGATGGCGTTCTGCGCGTAGGCGCGGGCGAAGTCGGCTTCGTCGTCGCTTTCCACGAAAGCCGGGTAGCGCACGACAGCCAGAATGGTGCCGCGCGGCGCGGTCTGCGCCAGGCCGACCTGCGGCGTTCCCGCAAAGGACGAGGTCTGCTGTCCCGTCGCCGTGGAGGCACAGCCCGACAGGGCCGAGCCGATGGCAAGGGCGGAGGTGGCGAGGAGAACGGAGATATGTCGGCGCATGGAAACCTTCGCGAATCGGACGTCTGGATTGCGGCCCTCGTGCCGAACCCAATGTTAACCTGTCCTGAAAACCCGCTGGACCTGAGTCAAATGACTAAACGGATTGCAAGTCCTGCAAACGGGCGAAAAGCCCCTTGGTTGCGCGCAGCTCGTTTTCCGTGCCGTCTTCCACCACCCGCCCGTCCTCGATGACGTAGATGCGGTCCGCCCCGCGGATGGTGGACAGGCGGTGGGCGATGACCAGCGTGGTGCGCCCGTGCGCCAGACGGTCCAGCGCCGCCTGCACCTTGGCTTCCGATTCGGCGTCCAACGCGGATGTGGCTTCGTCCAGCAGCAGGATCGGCGCATCGCGCAGAAGCGCCCGCGCGATGGACAGG
>CAYULR010000205.1:0-5143 GCA_964445685.1 uncultured Algimonas sp. | reverse complement strand
CCGGCGCGGCGCTTGGCCAGCTGATAGCGCACCATGCGGTGCAGGATGTCCTTGCGGGGCTCTTGGCCGAACACGGCTTCGTCGAGGTCGACGGAGCCGCCTTTCTTACCGTCGAGCTTTGTCACATCGATCTTCATGACTACTCTTCTTCCTCGGACTTCACTTCGGCAGCCGGAGCGGCGTCAGCTTTGTCTTCTTTGGCGGAAGCAGCCGCTTCCATCGTGAATTTACCAGGCATCGGCAGGTCGTCGGCTTTGGCACCTTTGACGGCATCCTTCAGCTCGACCCAGGCGCCCTTGGAACCGGGAACGGCTCCCTTGATGAGGATCAGGCCCTCGTCGATCTCGACGCGGGCGACCTCGACATTTTGAACCGTGCGGCGAACAGCGCCCATGTGACCGGCCATCTTCTTGCCTTTGAAGACCTTGCCCGGATCCTGACACTGACCGGTGGAGCCGTGCGAACGGTGGGAGATCGACACGCCGTGCGTGGCGCGAAGACCGCCGAAGTTGTGGCGCTTCATGGCGCCGGCGAAACCTTTACCGACTGTGATGCCGGAGGCGTCGATCTTCTGGCCGGGAACGAAGTGTTCGGCGGACATGTTCGCGCCGACTTCGATCATATTGTCCGGGGAGACCCGGAACTCGACCAGTTTTTGTTTGGGCGTGACGCCAGCCTTGGCGAAGCGCTCGCGCTCGGCTTTGGAGACACGTTTCACTTTGGCGTCGCCGGAGCCCAGCTGCAGGGCGGCATAGCCGTCGCGCTCGGGCGTTTTCTGCGCCACGACCTGGCACCCTTGCAGGTCCAGAACAGTGACGGCGACATGGTTTCCGGCGTCGTCATAAACTCGGGTCATCCCGAGTTTGCGCGCCAACAGACCTGATCGTTGCATCAGCAGGTTATCCTTCTCGAAAGTCGCCCGATCCTCACCGCGAGGTCCGGGCGTCATATGCACAGTGCTTTGGAGAAGTGAGCCTACGACCTAACAATATCGGACCAGCGCGCCAACAAGGCGCCTGGCCGGATGAGAAGTTCAAGATCGTGAGCCGCGTCTGCCGTTAAGCACTGCCAGCTATGAACGTCGCGCCCTCTACGGAAGCGAGTCGGAAACGTCAACCGGGGAATACAGGGTTCTGACGTGGGTTACGCCGTCGTCCCTGCAATCAGGCTGCCGCGTGGACCGTATAGCGGGCGGCGACCTTGTCTGCAAACAGCTCCGCGCTCCGTGCCGTGCGCAGAATCGCCGCCGGGCACGAATTGACGTGTTCCCCCGACATCAGCGTCGCGACGGCTCGCTGCTTGCTCTCTCCCCTGGCCAGCAAGAGGCTATGCTTTGCTGTCCTCAGGGCCGATAGCGTGAGCGTATCGCCGAGTGGCAGGGGATGGAGGCTCTCATCCTCCCCGAAGTTCGCCCGCATCGTGGCGCGTGTCAGCGCGACCCGGCGCAAGACCTGCCCCTCGCTTTGTGCGTCCCCCGGCTCGTTGAAGCCGATATGGCCGTTTGTTCCGATCCCGTGCACGACGAGGTCGATCTCCTCCGCCAGCCGCCTCGCCTCCGCGCGGCCACGCTCCGTGCGAAGGCTGGTGAACGCCCCGACCTTTAGCGGACCGACGATCTCCCGCGTCAGGAAGGTTGAAAAGCGCAGCTCCTCCGGCAGGTCAGGATCCGCATATTCGTCCATCTGGAGGACATGCACGCACGACCAGTCCAGCGCGTCGGCATGGTCATCCCGCAGGCGTGCATAGGTCGGCCCCGGCGTGCGGCCTGACGAGGGCACGAAGACCGCCCTGCCACGGGCGTCTACGGCCCGGCGGAGGTGGCCGGCGATCACGAGAGCGGCGGCGTCCGCTAGCGCGTCCGATGTTTCGAAGACCTTCAGGGGTAGGCCGCTCAAGCTGCGACCCTCGCGCGGGCGCGTTGCGGACGGGCAATCGTCTCCCCGATCTCCTTGAACCAGAGCGCCAGCCCGTTGGCTTCTCCGTCAAAGCCGGTCTCTCCGAACCGACCACGCAGGTCGTACCCCATGGACAGGCCAAGCGCCTGAGCCGACGGCAGAGCCCGGCCGTCCGCATCGTGCAAGCGCGAGTCCGCGTCCACAAGGTGACGGCGGCCAAATCGCACGGGTGCGCCGTTCACAATCGTACGCGGGAAATCGACGGAATAGCCGAGCGCGGAGACGACGAGATCCGCCCGCGCCAGATCGTCCGCCAGATTGCCAGACGTGGCTTGTGCGCTCGTCTCGGACAGCAATTTTGCCTCCACGCGCGGTTCCGCAGGCGCACCTTCCCATCCTTGCATCCGGACCAGAAGCTCGCGCGACTGCAGCCGGAAGCCGCCGAGCGCGTGTACCCTTTGCGTCACAGGACAGATGTGCTCGGGCCCGAAGTCCGCATAACCCGCCTCGCGCGCCGCGCCTTCGCTTGCAAAGGTCGCAGTCATGGGACGGCGGTGATAGAGCCGCACGGCGCGTTCGCCGAATGTCTCGCCGACTTCGGAATCGAGCAGGGCGTGCGCCGCCGCGATGGCGCTGTGCGAGCCGCCCAGAATCACGACACGCGGTCGTTCGGACGCCATCAACCGCGCTTCCGCCTCCCCGGCACGCCATCCGAACAGTTCCGACGACAGCATGACCTTGTCCGCTTCGGCTTCGGGCAGGCCGTAGCCTTGCAGGACGGGCAGCGCTTCGTGCCGCCGCTCCGACGCTCCGCAGGCCAGGACGAGCCGGTGCGCGACCGCGCCCGGCTGGTTGTCCACGGACCAGAGCCCGCCTTCGTGGCGCAGCGTGTCGCACCGCGCCGCGCGCAGCACCAACGAACCGCTGCGGCGCAAGTCGTTCAGCACCAGGCGCTTCAACCGCGCCAGGAATTCACCGACCAGCGACAGGGGCGCAGCGTTCTCGCCCTGCCCGGCCAAGGCGCTCGCGAGAGACTGCAACGCTGCGTCGCGCACGATCCGCTCCGGCAGCCCGTCCAGGCAGTTCAGGAATTTCTTCGCCTGCGTGTCCGATCCGATGGCATAGCCTCCGATCCGGCCACACCGGTCCGGCGCATCGTCCATCATCAGGATCGACGCCTCCTCCGCCGCGCCCGTGCGGATCATCGCGCAAAGCGCGCCAAGCGCAGCAGGACCGCCCCCGATCAACAGGATATCGTGCGGCCGGACAGTGGAAACAGGCTGGGTCATGTGCCGCGCTCTAACAGGGCGCGGTTGGTATCGGCTTAAGCGGCAGGGTTAAGGGAGGGTTGCCGGGCGGGGTAGGATGGCCGACACTGCAAGGCATGACAGAGACCCACGCCTCCCTGCTGACCGAGACGCATGGCGACATCCTCGTCGTCACGCTCAACCGACCGGAGCGCCGCAACGCAGTGGACCGCGACACGGCCCGCACGCTCTACGACACGTTCAAGGCGTTCGACGCGGATGAAGGCCTGTCCGTCGCCATTCTCACGGGGAGAAACGGAACCTTCTGTGCGGGCGCGGACCTGCAGGCGCTTTCGGACGGCCGGGGCAATGATGTGCATCCCGACGGGGATTACGGCCCGATGGGGCCGACTCGACTGCGCCTGTCCAAACCCGTCATTGCCGCCGTGGAAGGGCATGCGGTTGCGGGCGGCCTGGAGCTCTCGCTCTGGTGCGACTTGCGCGTGGCGAGCGAGACGGCCGTCTTCGGCGTCTTCTGCCGCCGTTTCGGCGTGCCCATGATCGACGGCGGCTCCGTCCGCCTCCCTCGCCTCATCGGCCAGAGCCGGGCCATGGACATGTTCCTGACCGGACGGCCCGTGGAGGCGGACGAGGCTCTCGAGTTCGGCCTCGCCAACCGCGTCGTGCCGGGAGGGCAAGCGCTAGAGGCCGCCATTGCCCTGGCCAAAGACATAGCCACCTTCCCCCAGACCTGCCTGCGCAACGACCGCCGGTCGCTGCTGGAGCAGTGGGGGATGAGTGAGTGGGACGCGCTGATGAACGAGGTCGCGCTGGGGTTGGAAACGATTGGATCGGGTGAAACGGTGGCAGGGGCGACGCGGTTCAAGGGCGGCGAAGGACGGGGTGGAAAATTTCAAGGTCTGAGTAGCCCAAAACCCTGATCCACGTAGACGTCAGTCTTTGGCGTCACCCTCATCCACATTCTCACGCAGCGGGGTCGGTTCGCGCGAGACTGTGTCCCGCTCGGTGATACGAGCCAAATGGGTGTCAACATAGGCTCCGAATCCGGAGTCGTGGATCGCTCCCCAGTTGCGCCAGTATTCCTGACTACCGGGCGTCGTGAAGTTGGCGAGCAGGGTTCTGCTCGACCGTATGCAGCGTGTCGCCGCGCAACCGTCCCTGCTGGTGCATCTGCCAAGCTTGGTTCCAAAGATGCACCCAGGCCGCCTTATGGGTCACGAAAGTGATCATGTTGACGTTGGACTCCTGCGCGTAACCCTTCTCGTAGCACCGCAATATGATCGCCAGCCGTTCCGGATCGCTGTTCATGTTGTCGAACCGGTCGCGCATCTCACGATGGATCAGCAACTCCCCCGCGATCCGCGCCTCCTGCTTCTGCCCGCGCAGCTGGACGCCGACGAAGATCAGCGAGGTGATGACGCCGAGGGCGGAGACGATGCCCGCGACGAGATAGGCGGCTTCGAGGGTCATGTGTCGGCCTCCGGGTCGATAAGTGTCTCATCCGCCGTGGGTTCATCGGCCTTCGCGAGCGGTGCCGCACGCGACGGGTCGGACGTCGTGTCGGCGCGCAGGCGCTCCATCAAGGCTATGAACTCCGGCGTGAATCAGGACCGGCGCAAGGTGAAGACGGCCCAGATGCCTGGTCGCGCGATGCCGTCCGCAAGGCCCTGTATGAGCGCTTTGTACTGCGCTTCGGGAAAGGGCGACCTGAGATGGGACAGATGGAGGTGTTCGTAGGACCGGGCGATATAGGTCGCGAAAGTGATGAACCGCACCTGCTCCTCATCCGACAAGCTCGCCAGATCGCGACCACCGCGAACGTAGACGTCGGCTAGTCCCGGCGAGTTATAGGCGTCGCGCGTGAGGTTGAGGATCGTCTGCGTCAGCTCCTGCTGGGACTGGTGGACAGCGCGCCTCCGCTCCTGCCGGTTCTGCCGGATCAGGATGACCAACGAGGCCAGGATGGCCACGACCGCGATG
>CAYULR010000204.1:4143-5202 GCA_964445685.1 uncultured Algimonas sp. | reverse complement strand
GCTTCCGTGTCGGTCTCGCCCAACCGGTCGCGCGCGGCTTCACGCTCCCCACGCAGGCGGGCAAGGTCCGCGTCCAGCTGTGCGGCGTCCTGCGCCTCGTCCGGGGTGGGCACGTCTTCCAGTTGGGAGGACAGCCGCTCCACATCGTCGCCCAGCCGGTCGCGCGCATCGATCAGCGCGTCGCGCCCGTCCGGGGCGATCAGGTCGATCTGACGGTCGACCAGGCCGATGGCGTCGCTGATCTCCTGGCGCTCGCGCACCGCGCGGGCGGCGTCTTCGCGGGAGGTGACGCCGAAGCGCTCGTGCAGGTCTTTCAAATCTTCGCGCGCCTGGGCCTGCTCCGCGCGGAGCTCGTCCGCGCGCGGCGCATCCAGTCGCAGGGTCGCCGTGCCCGGCAGGCTCAACGCCTCGCGCGCGGTCAGGCGGACGGGGCCGCTGCTAATGTCGCGCCCGCCAAGCCGCGCCGTCACGCCCGGCTCCAGCTCCAGCAGCAGGGCGGCGTCCAGACCCGCAAGCCCGCCTTCCAGCTTTTCGATCGTGCGCTCCAGCCGGTCCATCGCGTCGAGGTCCGCCCGGCCGATGGCGGGCAGGGCCTCGCGTTCGGCCACGCGCGCGGCGCGGTCCTTGGCCTGGTCGTCCAGCGCGTCCAGCTTGGCGGCCACGGCCTGCAGCGCGGCATTGCGTTCGGCCAGCCGGTCCTGCGTCGCCTGCATCCGCTCGAACCGTGACAGCGCCTCCCGGCGGCTGTCCAGCGCGGACAGGGCCTCGGACAGCTCCGACAGGGCGGCGCGGGCGGCCTCGCGGCGCGCGGCAATCTCTGTGGCCTGCGCGGCCAGCTTCTCTCGGTCCGCCTGTGCGGCGTCGAAGGCACTGACGGCGTCGAGGTGCGCGGCGAGTTTTGCGCCCGCCGCGTCGCGTTCCAGTTCGAGCCGCCCGAGTTGCGCGCGCAATGCGTCCGTCTCGCTGCGGGCCAGGCGCGCCCGGTCGCGTTCCGCCCGCGCCTCGGCCAGCTCCTTGGCCTCGGCCTCCGGATCGCCTTGCGTCCCGACCGCCTGGATG
>CAYULR010000204.1:0-4128 GCA_964445685.1 uncultured Algimonas sp. | reverse complement strand
CTTCACGCGGCCCGTCTTGGTCAGAAGCTCGCCCAGTTCGCTCTCCGTCCTGTCGAGATAGAGGCGCGCCCGCTCCCCGCCGACGAGGGTGGAGAGTTCGCTTTCCAGCTTGGAGGCGACCTGCCCATCATCCTCGGCGCGCTCCAGGCTGTCGCCCTGGCGCACCCAGAGCAGGCCGGACGGGCCGGTGCGGTTGTCGGCAGAGCCCAGCATGTCGCGCAGACGGTCTTCGGCCTCGCCCTTCACCGCGATCGTCTCCCCGGTGGCCAGGTCGATCAGTTCCGCCGTGCGGCCTTTGACGAAGCGTTTGCGCAGGCGCAGGCGGCGGCCGTCATGGACGAAATCCACCTCGCCGACGGGCGTGCCGTCGGGGCGCTCCAGCGGTTTTTCCTTGCGGGTCCAGCTGCGGTGGGGCGTGAACAGCGTCAGGGCAAGCGCGGCCAGCAGGCTCGACTTGCCGCGTTCATTGTGCTCGGCGACGACGTTCAGGCCCGGCTGCAACCCGGAGACCGAGACGCCTTGCGCGCCGAACGGGCCGATATGGCGGAAACGGAAGGCGTCCAGCCTCATGGCCCGGCCGGTCCCGGCTCGGGGGAGCCTTCGGTGGCGGAGAACGAAAAGAGCAGGCGCAGCGCCTCGGACGCCACGTCCCGGTCGGCCTGGCTGAGCGCGGGATCCTCGCGGCGGTCCTTGAGCGTCTCCGCCGCCTGCCGGACGGAGCCCTGCGCGTCGAGCGCCTCCATGTCTTCGGCGACGACCTTCAGGTCCACCGCGCTGCCGCCGCGCAGCTCCAAATGGGCGCAACGCCCGGTCAGCTCCTCGATGAAGCGCTCGAACGCCGTCCATTCCTGGACGGTCGTCTCGCCCGCGACGCGGATCTCGGCTAGCGTGTGGCGCGCCGCGCGGCCCGCTTCGACCCGCCCGCCGATCGCATCGATCGCGGTGCGTGTGCCGTCCACTTTCAGGGTGGCCTCGATCACGGGCCAGTCATAGCCGGAGGTTCGCACGGGCGTGACGCGCGGTTCCGCGCCGGGGGCGTCGATCTCCACGACCAGCACCTGGCCCCGGTCGCCGGATTTGAACCGGTCGGGCTCCGGCGTGCCGCTATAGCGGGTGCGCACGTCCACATCAGTGCGCGCATGCCAGTCGCCGAGCGCGAGATAGTCGAGCCGCGCGCGCTTGGCCCGGTCGGGGGGAATGACCGCGTCGGCCTCCCCGTCATCCGTTCCGTCCAGCTTGGTCCCGAAGGTGCGGATCGAGCCGTGCGCCACGCCGATGCGCACCGCGCCGTCCGGCGTCTCGGCGGCGTCCATCCATTCGGTCAGGTCCTGGCCGTGGTGCAGGCGCGCCCACGGCGCGGGCAGCAACCATGCGCCCTCGGCCATCTCCACGGGTTCGGCCTTACGCAGAGTACGCACATTGCGTGTCTCCATCGCGTCGACTCGGTCCCACAACCCATCCGGTCCGTCCAGATCGTGATTGCCCGGCATCAGCCACCAGGTCACGTCCGCGTGCTCGCCCATGATGTCGATGGGTTGGCGCAGGGCGGCGTTTCCGGGGGCGGAACTGTCCCACACATCACCAGCCACCACCACGTGGGGCGCGTCGTGGTCGAGCGCCACGCGGGCGATGCGGGCGATGACTTCCTGGCGTTCGTTCGTCAGCCGCCCGGACAGGGCGTCGTCGAAGCGCCCGAACGGTTTTCCCAGCTGCCAGTCGGCCGTATGAACGAAGCGAATTCCCATGGTCCGGCCCGCCCTTATCAGCCCGTGAAAGCCGCAAACAGAGGATGTGCCATATCAAATGTTTTAATAAGCCCGCACTGCGTGCATGGGATGGACAAAAAAGCGCTTCTGTATTATAAAAGTGTAACCCTTATAGAAGTAGACCCTGAGTTAGAGGGACCGACCGGACAGGCCTATCGTGGCCTCGGTCATTTGAAAGCGCTCCGCGTGAAGGCAACGAAGAGATCGTTAGAGACGTCCGTCGCCGTTGGCGACGTCGTGACTCTGCGCGACCGCGTGGACCTCATGACGGTCGAAGCCGTGCATGTCGAGACCTTCGGTCCCGTGCTGGACTGCATCTGGTTCGATGCCGACGATTGCCTGCGTTACCGCCGCTATCCCGCCAATATAATTGACGTTTTCCCGCGTCCTGCCTCTGAGCGGGAGATCGCCGTGGGCACGGAAGTGCGCCTGCGCTCGCGCGGTCCCGTCATGACGGTGCGCTCTCTGCGCGACCGCGAAGGCGTGCAATATGCGGAATGCGTCTGGACTGGACCGATGGGCCGCGAACGCCGCCGCCTCTTCCCGATCAGCGTCCTCGTCCTGACGATCATGGAACGCTTCATCGGCCTGGACGGCCAGGACCACTAGCCTTCGGCAAAACCGGGCGGTCCGAGCCTCCGGGCGAGTCGCGTCTTTTTGACACCCACTTCCTTTTGGGCTCCCACCCCCTTTTTGCCCTGGAAGCCCGGCTTGCGGGCATCTCATGCCCGATCATCACGGAGCCGTGCGCACAGGCGCGGTTTCCCCGTCGCGCGGACCGGGTTAGGGGAGCGGGGACGACTTCCCACTGACAGACCGGACTGACCCCATGAAAACCATCGGACACTTCATCGACGGCCAACGCGTGGACGGCAAGTCGGGCCGCTACGCCGACATCTACAATCCGAACACGGGCGAGGTGCAGGCGCGCGTGGCCCTGGCCACGACCGGAGAGCTGGACGCGGCGGTCGCGTCGGCCGCCAAGGCGCAGGTCGCCTGGGCCAACACCAACCCGCAGCGCCGCTCCCGCGTGCTGTTCGCCTACAAGGCGCTGGTCGAAAGCCACATGGACGAGCTGGCGGAACTGCTGAGCCTCGAACACGGCAAGGTCATCGCCGATAGCCGGGGCGACGTGATCCGCGGCCTCGACGTGATCGAGTTCGCCTGCGGCGTGCCCCACGCGCAGAAGGGCGAGCACACATACGGTGCAGGCCCAGAGATCGACGTCTACTCCATGCGCAAGCCGCTCGGCGTGGTCGCGGGCATCACCCCGTTCAACTTCCCCGCCATGATCCCGATGTGGATGTTTGGCATGGCGATCTCCACGGGCAATGCCGTGATCCTGAAGCCGTCCGAGAAGGACCCCAGCGTGCCGATGCGCCTGTGCGAGCTGTTCGTCGAAGCGGGCGGACCCGTGGGCTTGCTGCAATGCGTGAACGGCGACCGCGAGGTCGTGGAAGCCATCTGCGACCACCCGACCATCAAGGCCGTGTCGTTCGTCGGGTCTTCCGACATCGCGCAGGCGGTCTATTCGCGCGCGACCGCCGCCGGCAAACGCGCCCAATGCATGGGCGGGGCGAAGAACCACGGCATCATCATGCCCGACGCCAATATGGAACAGGCCGCCAAGGACATTCTCGGCGCGGCCTACGGCTCTGCCGGAGAACGCTGCATGGCGCTGCCGGTCGTGGTGCCGGTGGGCGAGGGGACAGCCGAACGTTTCCTCGACGCGCTGCTGCCCAAGATCGACGCCATGACGGTCGGCACCTCCACCGACCCGGACGCGGATTACGGTCCCGTCGTGACCGCCGCGCACAAGAAGAGCGTGGAAGCCAATATCGACAAGGCCGTGGCGGAAGGCGCCACCGTCGTGCGCGACGGGCGGAATTTCACGCTCCAGGGCCACGAGGGCGGCTTCTTCATCGGGCCGACGCTGCTGGACGACGTCACGACCGACATGGAAACCTACGAGGACGAGATCTTCGGCCCCGTGCTGCAAGTCGTCCGCGCGAAGGATTTCGAGGAGGCGCTGCGCCTGCCGAGCGATCACCAATACGGCAACGGCGTGGCCATCTTCACGGCGAACGGCCGCGTCGCGCGCGAATTTGCGGACCGCGTCGAAGTCGGCATGGTCGGCATCAACGTGCCGATCCCCGTTCCGGTGTCCTACCACAGCTTCGGCGGTTGGAAGCGGTCCGCCTTCGGCGATGCCAACCAGTACGGCATGGAAGGCCTTCGCTTCTACACCAAGGTGAAGACGGTCACGCAGCGCTGGCCCGAAGGCGAGACGGAAGACTCAGCCTTCATCATCCCGCCCTTCTAGGCGGCCGACCCTGCCGGAACGGGGTATCCGGGCGCTCCC
>CAYULR010000203.1:0-5250 GCA_964445685.1 uncultured Algimonas sp. | reverse complement strand
GTCGAGACCTACACGGCCATGACCATCGATCTGCGCCGCGGTCAGGAAGTCGATCCGCGCACTCTGATGGCGCAGCTCGTCGGCCTTCAGTACCAGCGCAACGATCTCGCCTTCTCGCGCGGGACCTTCCGCGTGCGCGGCGACACGATCGAGCTCTTCCCCGCTCACTATGACGATACGGCCTGGCGCTTCGACTTCTTCGGCGACGAGATCGACAGCATCACCGAGTTCGACCCGCTGACGGGCGAGACCGGGCGGCAGATCGAGAACGTCCGCGTCTACGCCAACAGCCACTACGTCACGCCCAAGCCCACCGTCGCGAGCGCGATGAAGGGCATCAAGAAAGAGCTGGAGCAGACGCTGACGCTCTTCGAGAGCGAGGGCAAATTGCTGGAAGCACAGCGCCTGCAGCAGCGCACCGAGTTCGATCTGGAAATGATGGCGGCGGCAGGTTTCTGCAACGGCATCGAGAACTACTCGCGCTACCTGACGGGCCGCGCGCCGGGCGAGCCACCGCCCACATTGTTCGAATACCTGCCCGAAAACGCGCTGCTTTTCATGGATGAGAGCCACGTCTCCGTTCCGCAGATCGGCGGGATGAGCCGGGGTGACTTCAACCGCAAGAGCACGCTCGCCGAGCACGGTTTCCGCCTGCCGTCGTGCATCGACAACCGGCCCCTCAAATTCGAGGAATGGGATGCGATGCGCCCGCAGACGGTGCACGTCTCCGCCACGCCCGCCGACTGGGAAATGGAACGCACGGGGGGCGTGTTGGTGGAACAGGTCATCCGTCCGACGGGCCTTATCGACCCGCCGGTCGAGGTGCGCCCGGTCTCCGGCGAGCACCACAACCAGGTCGACGACGTGGTGGACGAAGTCCGCAAGACGACGGCCAAGGGCTACCGCAGCCTAGTGACGACGCTGACCAAGAAGATGGCCGAAGACCTGACGGAATACATGGCCGACCAGGGTATCCGCGTGCGCTACATGCACTCCGACGTGGACACGCTGGAACGCATTGAGCTGATCCGCGACCTGCGGCTCGGCGTGTTCGACGTGCTCATCGGCATCAACCTGCTGCGCGAGGGCCTCGACATTCCGGAATGCGCCTTCGTCGGCATTCTCGACGCGGACAAGGAAGGCTTCCTGCGCTCCGAGACGTCCATGATCCAGACCATCGGACGCGCGGCCCGCAACTCTGAGGCCCACGTCGTGCTCTACGCCGACAAGATCACAGGCAGCATGAAGCGCGCCATGGATGAGACCGAGCGTCGCCGCACCCGCCAGATCGCCCACAACGAAGAACACGGCATCGTCCCGCAAACCGTCCTGCGCGGCGTGGCCGACATTGTCGGTGACAGCGAGAACGCCCAGAAGATCAAGGACGAACGCGACAGCTACACACCGTCGGGCCGCAAGAAGAAGCAGTCCAGCCAGGCTGGCAAAGCCAAGCGTGGGCTCTTGGAAGCGGCCGAAGGTCAAGAGGCCTACAAGGCCGCTGGCATGGGTGGCAATATGGCCACGGTCGCGGCGGACCTGGAAAAACGCATGTTCGAAGCGGCGGAGAACCTGGAGTTCGAAGAAGCGGCGAGACTGCGCGACGAGCTCAACAAGCTGAAAGGGGAAGCGGCCTAGCGCCGCTCCCCCATTATGGTGCGGCACAATCCAGCTGTGCCGCCTGATGTCTGGGGCCTAGCCCCTAGCTGAAATCGAAGAAGCAGAGCTTGTTGCCGTCGGGATCGCGCACGTAGCTGCCGTAGAACGTGCCGGGAATGCGCGAGCCGGGTTCGCCTTCGCAGGTCGCGCCGAGCTTGAGGGCTTTTTCGTGCAGCGTGTGGCAGGCTTCCTGGGAGCCGGCGCGGAAGGCGAGCATGACGCCGTTGCCGGGTTGCGGGTCGTTTTCGTCGTAGGGGACGCAGACCGCGACCATCGGGTCGCCCATGCTTTCGCCGATGAAGGCG
Source organism: uncultured Algimonas sp. (assembly GCA_964445685.1). Classification (GTDB taxonomy): domain Bacteria; phylum Pseudomonadota; class Alphaproteobacteria; order Caulobacterales; family Maricaulaceae; genus Litorimonas. The sequence continues at coordinate 3,289 of CAYULR010000203.1, read as the reverse complement.
ATGCGGCCGCCGTCGAACAGCACCTTGGCGTCGAGCAGGTCGGAGTAGAACTTTTTCGCCGCGTCCATGTCGCGGACGCCGATGGTTGTGTAGCCGAGTTTCATGGCAATATCCTTTGTTGTGCCCGCGTGGCGTGGCAGAGCAGTCGGCGTTTGGGAAGGCTGCGCGCGGAGAGTTCACATGGATGTTAGACGGACTTTTTTCGCGGCCCTGATCTGGCTGGCGGCCTGCACGGGGAGTGCGGACAGGCTGGCGGCGGTCCATGCCGATATCGTCTCGGACTATCCCGGCGTGACGCATGTGGACGCGGCGGCGATGGCGGATTTGGACGACGTGCTACTGGTCTATATCCGGGAGGCGGACTAATAGGGGGTGAGCCGCCTGCCGGGCGCGGTCCGTATTGCGCCGGGCGCGACGGAAGCGGACCTCCTGGAAGCGATCGGCGATTTGCGGGGCCGCGCGGTTGTCGCCTACTGCTCGGTCGGACGGCGCAGTTCCATCTTCGCGCGCGACCACGCGGACGCGCTGCTGGCGGCGGGCGCGGCGTCGGTCAGCAATCTGGAGGGCGGCGTCTTCCGCTGGCACGGCGACCGGCGGGCCCTGGAAAATGCGGACGGCGCAACCGATGCGGTCCACCCCTATGACGAGGTCTGGAAGCGCTACGTCGTGCGCAAGGACAAGGCCAGCTACGCACCGGAGGCGTCGCGGCCCTAATTCACCAAACAAGACGATGAGAGAGGATTGACAGGTCCGCCCCACATAAACACAGGTTAACGCGTTTGCTGTGTAGTGGGGGCTTTATGCGACTCATCTTTTCGACCGGACTTGCGTCGGCTTTGCTGGTTTCGGCTTGCACTGCGGAGGCTCAGCGCGCGCAAGACGACCCGCCAAAGCCTGCGGACACCGCCGCACCGTCCGCTAAGAGCGCAATGCTGGCCAAGGCCTCCGGCTCCCTCGCGCAGACGCTGGACGGCGTGCTCGCCTCGTGTGGAGTGCCAGCGCGGCTCGAAGCGCCCGCCCAGGACAGCTTCACCCTCGTAAGCGCAGCCGACCTCGGCGAAGGACGGGTCCGCCTCTCGACGGGACTCTGGTCCGAAGAGGATGCGGCCTACCGGGACTTCGTTCTGCAAGCCGGGCGCGGAACGGTTCGGGCGGCGGACGGCGCGCTCGAGATCGTCGCGGATTACCGGGACACGTCGGCCTATGGCTATGCGCTCGACAAGGCGGGGGAGATCGTCTTCGCCGGACCGCCGCCCATCGAGTTCCCGCACGCCATTCCGTGCGATGATCCGGACGGCGCGTTGGACGCGCTGCGCGCCGCCGGGCTGTCGGATTTCATATCCTCCGGAATGACGGCGGAGGATCACTTCCGGGCCTATGCCGCGCAGGTCGAATCCGATCCTCGCTTTCAGCCCGTCCTAGATAGCTGCGAAGCGAATGGAGACGCGTGGCTGATGGGGGCTGGGTATGTCGACAAGCCGGGTTATGCCTACCAAGGGCGGTTATATGTGACCGTGGCGCAACGCTATTCCGACGGGTTCGGGACCACGACGCTTTTCATTCCTCCTGACCGTTTCGATTTCGACCGCAGGAGCGACAGCACCCACGTCACTATCAGGTCTGAGGGTGAGACTGCATCGGGCTTTACGAATGATTTTTCCGATCAGGGTCCAAGCTCCGAAACAAACGATTTCGAAGACATCGAGGCCTCGGTCGACTTCCAGTGTGAAGACAGCCGACTCGCGAAAGCCGTCTTCACGGGTTTCAACCGATGGCGGGCCCAAGGCCGCTCGGAGGCCATGCCGGTCGGTTTCTCCGTCCATGTCGATAATGCCGGCCTATCCTGCGATCTGAGCGCCGCGGCCCTCGCCGCGGATCTGAGCTGGACTGCTTGGAGGATAGGCGCGAAACCGAGGCTTGATTTCGAGACGCCGGACATCCGCGTGAAAGCCACGGCCGTCAGGGCCTCGTCCGACAGCGCAACGGGATGCGAGTATGAGGCCGTGGTCGAGAGCCCAGGGTTGGGCGATCCCATCCGCCCCTACCCGGCCAGAAACCAGGCCTATGAGCAGGGCACGGAACTTGTCTATGACGGCTTTTTCGAAGCCCTGGACAGGCTCCGGCAGGCGGACTGAGCTCGCCTGAACCCGCCCTAAACGCAGCCGGGATCAGTAGCGCGGCACGGCCGGGCTGATCAGGTTCAGCGGCAGGGCGGTCGTGTCCTTGGCCTGGCGCAGCACGATCCGGGACTGCACGTCGCTGATCAGGTCGATGGAGAGCAGCGTTTCGCGCAAGAACGTCTCATAGGCGTGCATGTCGGTCGTGACGATGCGCAGCATGAAATCCACCGCGCCCGTGACGACCGCGCACTGCACCACTTCGGGCATGCGGGCGACTTCGCGTTCGAACTTTTCCATGTTGGTGCGGTTGGGCAGGCTCAGCTTCACGGCGACGAAGACCTCGAAATCGAGGTTCAGCATCTCGCGGTCCAGCAGCGTCACGCGCTGGTCGATGATGCCGAGCTCTTCCATGCGCTTGATGCGCCGCCAGCAGGGCGAGGAGGACAGGCCGACCTGCTCGCTGATTTCCGCCACCGACAGGCTTGCATCGCCTTGCAGCAGATGCAGGATCTTGGCATCGATATTGTCGATCTGGCTCGTTCCCTTGACGTGGCTCTTGCCCCGGCCCTGGTTCTGCCCCTTGGCGGTCTGTCTCACGGCAGGCTCCCCTTCTGCACCGATTTGGCGCGCTCAATCGCATGACTATGCGGCTTTCATAGCGCAAGGCAGAATAATTTGCCAACAATCATTGAAAAGCCGCAGGACATAATGGGCACTGAGCGCTATTGCGGGCACCAATTGAGCGCCGGGAACAGGGCGCGCGGGCAAGGATTATCACATCATGGCGGCTTCCGATCCCTCGACCAAGGCGACACAACGCCCTGATCCGAACCGCGCGACCTCCAATCGCGCCAACCAGAGCCGCATGCACGTGCCGGAGCCGCCCTTCCGCCCGGGCGATACGCCCGACTACAGCCACATCTCGGTTCCAGCCGACCACACGCCGCCACGTCCCGACCCGATGTGCGACGACGCCGAAACGGCCGGCCACGCGCTGAAGCTGATCCGCGTCATGCGCTTCAACGGCGAAACCGCCGGCGAATGGGTGCCGGACATCACCGCCGACGTAAAGCGCAAGATGCTGCGGGACATGATGCTGACCCGGGCCATGGACGACCGCATGTTCGCCATGCAGCGCCAGGGCAAGATGAGCTTCTACATGAAGTCGC